>NZ_CP091913.1:3247500-3547500 GCF_022063185.1 Nostoc sp. UHCC 0870
GTTTTGCCACTGCCAGCCAGTCCAGCCACAACAGTTATATTTAGTACCTTCATTCTTAAATGATAATCATTTTCATGATTTTTGAAAAGCTTTAGTCAATTGGCATAGATAAAGGAGTTACTCATTGACTTTTGACTTCCGCCGACCTGTACTAGGTATCCGAGAATCAAAGAAATCAGCAAACCCTCCACAAAAAACCAGATACATGGCTGAGTACGGTAAATGGCAATACAAAACCCATGAGGTATCCTTTAGAATTGAGCTAAAAAGATATATGAGGAGTCATAAAGATGCAAGGAACATACAATGCTGATAAGCGCAAATTGCTATCATCTTTGAGTCATGGGGCGATTTTCTTTAGTACCACCTTGTTTTCCATTGGAGTTCCCATTGTCATCAACTTACTTTCCGATGACCCGGTTGTCAAAAGCAATGCTAAAGAATCTATTAATTTTCACTTTAATGTTTGGTTTTGGGCAACAGTTATAGGTGTACCCCTAGGTATTATATCTTGGATAACCTTTGGTCTGGGCGGTATTTTGTTTTTCCCTGTGGTGGCTTTGGGTTTTGCACTGCATTGGGGATTGACAATTTGGGCTTTGTTTCATTGTCTTACCCAACCTGATGAACCTTTCCGTTATCCGTTTATTTTTCGACTCTTTTAAAATGACGCTGAGTTATCTGTGTTCAAATAAAGAGTGTAGAGACGCTATTTATCACGTCTCTACAAATAATCAATTTAAAAAGCCGTTTGACGTAATTGATTAGTCACTTTCTCAACAGTATTAATACTTGTGGGACTAATCAACCCGTCATGATGAAAAATATAAACTTGATTATTGCGAGTGGCTTTGAGTTGATTCCAAAAAGGTAACTTTTTAAAATCATCTGGATTTACGGTATCAGATTCCATAATAAATATCTTCTCTGGGTTAGCCGCTAATATTTGTTCTTGAGAAAGAGTCAAATAACCTTGAAACCTGGTATTAGCTTGTAAATCTGCTGTAACGTTTTTGTAATTAAACCTTTCTAGTAAATCTCCAGACCAACTATTTTTATTAGGCGATAATGTTGGCTGAATGCTAACTAATACGACAACAGATTTGCCATTTTCAGGGATTTGAGATATAAAAGATGCGTATTTATCTAAAATAGATTTAGGGTCAGCACCGATACGCCCAGCTAAATCTACTGTCAGATTTTTTAAATCTTGCCAATTTCGAGTCTCATGAGAAATTGTCTTAATTCCTAATTCCTTCAGTCTATTTAAGGCTTGACTTTGAAATGTTTCTGAACCAATCACTAAATCTGGTTTTAAAGCCACAATCTTTTCTAAATTAATATTCCCCCTACCACCAATTCTAGGTAATTCAGCAAATTTAGCTTGCGCCACGACATCAGTATATCTTCCAGAGGGAACGCCTAATAATTTGCTCTTATCCAAGTTGTAAATTAAATCTGCGGACAAAGGTGTTAGTGCTACAACTCTATTGGCTAATTGAATTGGTTGTTGTAAATTATTATCTAGATTCTTCTCTTGATTTGTAGCTGTGTTGTTATTTGGTTGACTGGAACAACCCACTAGATTAAGAGTTACGAAAAAAGTTGTTATCACAGCTATTAGATGTTTATTCATTAATCACCTCTTCAAAGAAATAAATCAAAATTTCCAAGTTAACCCAACAGCTAAATTTGTCCCAGGTTGAGCATATCGACCGCGTTGTGCTTCAAAAGCAGCAGCATTTCTATTGATAGTGCGGACATCAGCATACTGATAATATTCAGTATTAAATATGTTATAAACACCAGCAGTTAATGTGACATTACGACTGATATTGTAGTAACCAACAAAATCAACTAAGGTGTAAGCATCAGGTTCATAAAAATCGATTTTTCTCGTTGGTTGACCAGCATTTTGGACACTTGTTTGGTCATCTACTAATGCTTGTTCTCTTGATTTAGCTACAAAAGTGCCAATTAATTCTGCACCCCATGTATCACGAGGGGATTGATATCCTAAACCAATCACTACTTGTAATGGGTTAATGGTTGTTAAGGGAATATCTTTTGTTAAATCATTACCAATTTGCCATCCTAATACACCCTTTAAACTAAAACCACCAGGTTCTTTACTAAAGCGATAAGCAGTTTTAATTTCTAACCCATAAATTGCAGCGTCTGGTATATTCTGCGCTTGAAAAATCTGGAAAGGAATGGCTCTTCCCGCAGTTCTAAATGTTCCAAAATCATTCGGGTCAAAGCCAACAAAGGCTGAGGCTTGAATGAAATTACTATAGCGATTGTAGAAGCCAGTAATATCAAAATCGAACTGTTGAGACCGAGTACGTAATCCCAATTCAAAATTATTGCTAGTTTCCGCTTGTAAATTGGCGTTAGAAATACCTTTATGGGGTCGAAAAGGAATATCTGCACGGAAAGCAAAATTAAGTTCACTATAAAGTGGGGGACGGAATCCGCGAGAATATCGACTAAATAATGTTAACCCAGGGGATGGTTCATAGACGATTCCCAAGCTAGGAGAAATTGCAGATGTTGAATAATCTACTGCGTCTAACCCTTGCTGTTTTTGTGTAAATTCAGGGTTATTTGCTGTGGTTAAATTATAAACATCAAAGCGCAAACCAGGAATTAATTTCACCTGACCATCACCAAAGGCTATTTCGTTTTGTAAGTAAGTACCAAAGCGGAAAGTATCACTATCAGGAAAATCTTTCTGAGGAAAGCCAGGTGCAGTTACTCTTGTCCCAGTAGTGGTAATAAAGTTAAAGTAATTACGCTCGTTGTAAGTGTTAGAAATATCAAAACCATAAGTCAGGCGATTTTTGGTATTTCCTAAATTGAAATCACTGCGAAGTCGTAAATCTACTCCAAAAACTCTGTCGGCTAAATCCTTGTCTGCGGCTTCTCTTCTAATAGTTCCAGCACTGCGGACACTTCTATTACTATCTTCCTGTGTAATGGCATTTTGATAATAAATATGAGCGCGAGCAAATTGCAACCATGATGTACTATCAGGATTATCATATTGATACCCAAGACTAAATCTCTCACGAGTTGTTGTCACTTCTTCTTGTAAGTCTTGAGTTGCAGCTTCAAAAGCCATTCCTGGTAAATTCGCGGTGGAAAAGTTACTATCATTAACGTTGTTGAAATATTCTCCAGTTAACTCTAGAAAACTTTGCTGATTAAAGTTATAAGTTAATTTTCCCAGAAAGTTATTGCGAGTTCTATCTTGGTCATCTTGATAAATACTGTTTCCTCCAGCAACTTCTAACGAACCGCTATCTCGTCTGGTATAGATAAATAAAGTATCGATATTATCCAAACGGTTGGCTTGGGTAAATGTCCCAACAAATCCACTATCTTTGCTACTATATTGAGTGCGAAAACTGGTGTATGAATTTTTGCCAATACTATCTAACAAATTTCCAGTTCTAGCGGTTGCAAAATTAACTGTTCCACCTAAAGCGTCGCTTCCTAAAACTGCTGAATTATTTCCCCGGAATATTTCTAAAGCATTTAAAGTTTCAATATCTACAAAGTCTCTACCAAGACGAGTTGTACCATAGTTATATTCGTAAGGTAGACGAATACCGTCTACTTGCAAATTAACTCGGTTTCCACTCAACCCTCGCAAATTGATTCCTTGTAAACCACCGCGACTGTCATAGGGTACAGAAATCCCTGGTTCATAACGTAATAAGTCTCTAACATCTCGCGCTTGTTGTTTTTCTATTTGTTCCCTATTGATAATAGTCACGTTAGCAGGTGCTGTTTCATTTGGGTCACGAGTTCCCACAACGCTTAGTTCTATAGTGTCTTCTGGGTTCTTATTCTCTGTTGCTACTGTTTTGGGTATAGGAAGTATATTCAGCACTAATCCTTGCTGACTTTCTAGTTCTTCCACATTTGGTAATGTTCCATCTCCTGCAATTTTAATTTCTACTTCTGTAGGAGAGTTTTGAGTAATGCTAAGAGAATTGATTCCCTGAATTGGCTTATCTTTGATGAAGTTTTTACCATCATTCAGGTTCAGTTTTATATTCGTTAATTTAATAACTACGTCGGTATCATTTTCAATAATTTCGCCTTCAGGAATCTCTCCATTGGTAGTTTCTATAATTACTGTAATTCCTTGATCAATTTCCTGAACTCTGACGGCGGTTATTTCAATCAAATCGGTATTTTGTACCAGATTAACTTGAGGATTATTTACTGGTATATCTATCCCTGAAGCGGCTAGAGGAATTGTGATTATAAAAGATGTGGTCAATAAATAATAACTTAAAATTGGTGTTAGCTTGTTCATTGATTTTCCTCATAAAACAAATCGAGACGTGCAAAAATTACACCATTAATATGAATTAATGGCAAAGTAAAATTTGGCATAGGAAATTACCAATAATATTTACCTCCTCTATATTGGTGATTTTTGGTAAATATTATTGTTGCTAAATTCGGTTTTATAATCCCAATTAATTAGATAGCTTTTATGGCAGTATTTAATACTTAGCTAAGGCAGATTTTAGATTCATCATTGCTCAATTTTTATACTTAATTATTACCAGTATTCAGTATATCATGGCTACGATAATCATTATCATAAATTTTCTATAGGTATTATTTATATTTACTTACGTATATAAATATTGTGGACAACCTCCCTGTCAAAATGATGGATGAATTGGTGCTATAGGACAAATTTGCAATCCTACAGGTGTATTTAAAACTGCCACTTCTACTCCTAACACTTCGGCTAAATTCTCTGGTGTTAGGACAAGTTTGGGTTCTCCTAATGAAAAAATATTACCTTGATAAAGTAAGGCAATCCGAGAACTATATCTAGCAGCTAAATTGATTTCATGTAAAACAGTTAAAATCGTGATTCCTTGATTTTGATTTAGTTGTTTTAAAAGTTCTAATAATTCTAATTGATAGCGTATATCTAAATAAGTCGTGGGTTCATCTAATAATAAAATTTGCGGATTTTGTGCTAAAGCCAGGGCTAAAAAAGCCCTTTGTCTTTCACCACCAGAAAGTTGTTCTACCAGACGTTCTTGATAAGTTTCCATCTGGGTTAAATGCAAAGATTCTGTAACTTTTTCTCTGTCTTCTGCATTTAAATCCCATTGCCACCAAGGTTGATGGGGGGTGCGTCCTAAAGATACCAATTGCCGGACTGTTAACCCTGGGGGAATGGCTTGTTGCTGAGGTAATAAGGCTAATTTTTGGGCGACAACTGCGGCGGGTTGAGTATGAATGGCTTTACCATCTAATAAGACAATTCCTGTTTGGGGAACTAACAGGCGACTCATGAGTTTAAGTAGTGTAGATTTGCCAGAACCATTAGCACCTACTAAACTCAACCACTCTCCTTTTTCAATTGCTAAGGATATGTTTTTAACTACAGTTTTAGCTGTATATCCACCAGTTAAGTTTTGCGTTTCTAAGGGCATATTAACAATTCAAAATTCAAAATTCAAAATTCAAAATTTGGAATTAGAAGATTTAAATTCCGGTTTTACGACGATAAAGTAACCAAATAAATAGGGGTGAACCTAATAAAGCGGTTACTGAACCTACGGGAAGTTCTACAGCACCTAACCGGGATAGTAAGTCTGCAATCGTCATGACTACTGCGCCTCCTAATGCACTGAGTGGTAATACGGCGCGATAGTCTGTCCCTACGAGTAGGCGGATACCATGCGGTACTATTAAGCCAACAAACCCAATTAAGCCGCCAATGCTGACAGCACCTGCGGCTAATAGTGTAGCAACTCCGCCAATTAAAATGCGCGATCGCGTTAGGGAAACCCCCAAACTAACTGCTAATTCATCCCCTAGATTTAATAAGTTCACCGATCGCGCTAACAAACATCCCAATACTAATGCCACACTAATATAAGAGCCGGCCGTGGTTACTTCTGTCCATCCCCTTCCATTCAAACTCCCAATCAGCCAATTTAGCGCAGCCTGTATGCGTCCATCCTCTGTTAAAAGTAGTAGCACAGACTGGATTGCACCAAACATTGCACTTACTGCTACACCACCTAAAATCAACCTTTCAACAGAAACACCATCCCCAGTCTTGGCTAAAAAATAGACAATCACTGTTGTAAATACACCCCCAACCCAAGCCGCCAAGGGAATCCAAGCTACGAATACGCCTAAACTGAACATAGCGATCGCAACTAAACCAGCACCCGCAGAAATACCTAGTAAAAACGGGTCGGCTAGTCCGTTACGTAACATTCCCTGGAGTAGTGAACCTGCCATTCCTAAAGCTGCACCAACCAAAATAGCAGCCACAGTTCTCGGTAAGCGCAAATCCCAAAGAATAGTTTGATAAAGTTCGTCTCCTTTTCGCCAAAGAGCTTGCCATAATTGTTCAGGTGTCATGGCGACAGCACCAAAAGATAAGGATAATCCTACCGCCAATACTAGAACAACAACTAAAAATAAGGTAGCCAAGATTACCCGCGCTTCATTTTTAGAAGCAGCGTTAACACTCCTGAACATTGCTTGCTGTCGCTGCTTGAGTTTCATGTATTTCTCTTGATTACTACAGGGTGATTAATCTAGTACCGCAAGGCGGAATTCAAAATTCAAAATGACGCTCGCGGACTCGCTAACGCTACGCTAACAAAATTCAAAATGAATACAGTGTAAGCGTTTCATTGATTTGGAATGGTCTGTTTATTTCCGCCGTTCTGTACTAGTAGGGTGGAATCCCAAGCAGGTAAGAATGAGGATAAGTCTAATTGATTATTAATGTCAATAGACAGGCTGTCGTAGAACTTTTTAATTCAGATGACACTAATGAAGCGGGTTCATTTTGCATGGTGGCGATCGCCTCTGTCCTGATTGTTGGTGCTATCCTCATTTTACTAGCTGGGGTTAGTAAGCTGTTACACACCAGAAAAGAGGTAAGTAGCACTACGCAAAATTCCCAAGAAATAATACTGATTTTGTAATTTTTTGATGAACTATTATTTACTAAAACTTTATAGAATATCGGTAATTAGTTTGTGTTTTTCAAAGTTTTGATATTCTCCTCACTGATTGCGGATGAGTTTATATACTTAAGTACAGATTGATAGTAATTCTTGATACATGAGATTCTCAATTAATTGCTGAATGAAACATTTTTGTTGGAGAATTGTTAACAGGAATTTAAAAATCAACACAGCAAACCTATACGAAACTTGATACCTTGATACAAGGAGACAATTACTGAAAATCGCCAATCGCAAATTCATGGAATCTTTATCAATTAGCTCTTTACTTGAAGATTTAAAAAAGCCTGATGCTTTAGTCCGGGAGCAAGCAACAAAGAAACTCTGGCGTATTTGGTTTCAGCAAAAGGGAGTTTACGGGCTGGAAAAAATCGACCAAAGTCAAAAATTGCTTGATGCTGGGGAAACTACTGAAGCTGAAAAAATTCTTAACGAACTTATCAAAGAACAACCTGACTTTGCCGAAGCTTGGAATCGTCGTGCTTTTCTCTACTACAGCACAGGCGATTATCGCAAATCCCTAGGCGACTGTCAGATGGTGATTCAGATTAACCCTGTACATTTCGGTGCGCTACATGGTATGGGTTTATGTTACGCAGCTTTAGGAAAATACAGTAAAGCTATCAAGGCTTTTAGACGCGCCTTAGAAATTCAGCCCTACTCTTTGGTGAATCAAAAATTAATTTTAGAATGTACACTCAGACTGAGCTAAAACAGCATAAATAAAACCAATTCGCAATTCGCAATTCGCAATTCGCAATTAAACTAAGCCACCCACAAGGGGTGGGGTTTTTACCTACCTTGCGATACAAGGACTGTTTCGCCCACCAGGGGCGTTAGCGGAGCGGGACGTACCCCTCCGGGGAAGCAAGCTACGCGTCAGCGTCTCGGAGAGAAGTACGGTTTTGAACCTTCACTTTTTGATAAATGTTGTTTCTCCTAACTTCATGGATTGAGCCTAAGCCAAACAAGGGGTATTTATCAAGCGATCGCTACAGGTATTTACAAAGACTTATATTAAGTTAAGTGGCACGACACCACCATAAACCATGACTAAAACCCAGAGGGACGCTCAAGAAAGCGCAAAGTAACGGGGAGTTCAAATTCTCAGCGTTACTTTGCGTAAACCTCAGCGTACCTCTGCGTTAAAAAAAGGATATAAGCTAATGACGATCGCCAACTTGGATACCCTCATTAACTCCCTCACAGACATAGAAACTATTACAGATCCCCACCAAATAGCAAAATTATCCCAAGACTACCACACCTTTAGCCCAGTCCTAGTCCCCAAACTAGAAGGCAAAGTCGGGGACATCGTAGTGCGTCCCGCCAACGAACAGGAAGTGATAAAAGTTGCCGCCACCTGTGCCAAATACCGTATACCTATCACCGTCAGAGGTGCGGGAACAGGCAATTATGGGCAATGCGTACCCATGCACGGTGGCGTAATTTTAGACATGACCAAAATGCAAAATGTGTGTTGGGTAAAACCGGGGGTAGCGCGGGTAGAAGCTGGGGTAAAATTAGCCGCCTTAGACAAAAAAGCACGAGAAATTGGCTGGGAAATGCGGATGTCCCCTTCTACTTACCGCACAGCCACCATTGGCGGATTTATCGCTGGGGGGAGTGGGGGTATAGGCTCAATCCAATATGGATTATTAGGCGATCGCGGTAATCTATTAGCATTAAAAGTTGTCACCGTAGAAGATGAACCCCGTGTCATTGAGTTGCGCGGCGACGATGTACAGAAGGTAAACCATGCTTGGGGTATTAACGGCATTATTACAGAAGTCGAAATTCCCTTGGGGCCAGCCTATCCTTGGGCCGAGGTAATTGTCACCTTTGCCGATTTCATGACAGCCGCCAAGTTTGGGCAAAGCCTAGCTAACGCCGATGGGATGATAAAAAAGTTAATTAGTGTCTTTGCGTCACCAATTCCCCAATACTTCCACCCCTTACAACAATATATCCCTGAAGGTACTCACGCAGCATTTTTGCTAGTAGCTGAACCCAGCCTAGAATTATTACCGGGGTTAGTACAGCAATACGGTGGAAAAATCACCTACCAAAAACCAGCCCACGAAGCAGGTAAAGGTGTTAATTTAGCAGAATTTACCTGGAATCACACCACCTTACACGCCCGGAATGTAGATACCAACATTACATACCTGCAAAGTATGATTCCCTCAGCCAAAGGTCTGGAATTAGTAGAGCATTTATATCATCACTTTGGCGATGAAGTCATGATGCACTTGGAATTTATTCGGGTGAGTGGTGCAGTAGTTCCCGCCGCTTTACAACTGGTACGCTACACCACAGAAGCACGCCTCAATGAGATTATCAGCTATCACGAAGCGCAGGGCGTGCTTATTGCTAATCCCCACACCTATATTATTGAAGATGGGGGCAGGAAAGTTATTGATCCTGAACAATTAAAATTTAAGGAAATGGTTGACCCCTATGGATTAATGAACCCTGGCAAAAGCAAAGTGTTACAATTTAAAATTCAAAATTAGGAATCACAAAAATACACATAGCGTATCCTCATCACATGAGGTAAATCATAGCCCCCTCCTTGCGGCACAGAGAAGTCTGAGCGGCAGTTTCCGCCTAACAGAACTTCGGAGGAGGGGGTTTCTTGTACCTCACTACAGCGAGAACCGCTATATAGAAATCTAAGTATATGTAGGGTTGACATCCTCACCGACCTGAAAGTGCGGTGATTCCAAAGATTACTCTTTGGGTTTCCTCTTTCCACGAGTTGATTTGCTTAAAGGAGTTTCCCCACTTAAGTATTGATCAGTCTCTCCAGAGGCTGGGCAATTATGAGGTGATGAATTCGGTTATACAAAGTTAAAATTTATACTGAGTGGTATAGTACAGCCAGAAAATTACAGTTTTGATGACAGTGAAACGCAGTAAGGGCGTTCGGCGGGAGCAATTACTTTGCAGCAGTAGCCAATATAATGTACTCTGTATATCTGATGGTGTTGTCATGCTGATATAGTGTAATTATTCACGCCCCTGCAAAATTCTGGAAACCCTTAATTGATCTTTGAGAGGTAGAAGGAGCGTAAAAGGTTAAGTCATACTTCAATGCAGCACTTAGATAATTTTTTAAAATACAGCATTCTACAATTACACGGAATCTGGGCTAATAGAAGTAATTATTGAAAATAAATTTTATGACTACACAAAATTTTTTTAGCCAAATATCTAAACAGCAAGTGATTGTTACAGCTACATTTACCAGCGAGCCTATTGAGGATTCCCTATCGTATTGGTTGAGAGCAATAGGAGTCCCTTATTCAATAGAGTTTGCTCCTTACAATCAGGTATTTCAAGAACTGCTCAATCCAACCAGCCTTTTGGCTAACAATCAAAATGGAGTCAATGTAGTTCTGGTTAGGTTTGAAGATTGGGAAGGAACTAAGAATCGTCTTAAATTGACAGTTGACGATGATCTAAAAGCACACATTATTGGCGATCGCCTCCGCCACACTTTACCCAATCACTTAGAAATAGCTCACCTTAACCAGTACGAAACCGAGTATCTATACCAAGAAATTTTTGTCGATCGCGTCTATCTCAGACATGGAATTGTCTTCAATGAAGACGACTGTATCATCGATGTCGGCGCAAATATTGGTTTATTCACCTTATTTGCCCAGCAAAAATCCCCAAAAGGCACTATTTACTCATTTGAGCCTGCACCCCACGCCTTTGATAAGTTAGCAACTAACGCCAAACTCTACTGTCAAAATACCCATCTTTTTAATTGTGGCTTAGGTGGTGAACGTACAGAAGAAACCTTCACTTTTTACCCTCGTTCATCAGTTTTCTCAAGTTTTGCAGCTGACACAGAGCAAGATGAAAAAGCTATCCGCTCAGTCATTATTAATATGCTGCAACGTGATAATTCTCTGGATGAAGAGTCATTAGAGCGTCTGGCTGATGAATTTCTCAAAGATAGATTAGAGCGAGAAACTTATCAGGCTCAACTGCGGACTCTTTCCGAAATTATCGAAGAATATAAGATTGAAAAGATTGATTTACTCAAACTAGATGCAGAAAAAAGCGAATTAGCCATTCTCCAAGGAATTAAAGACAATCACTGGCCTCTGATTAAGCAAATAGTCATGGAGGTGCATGACCAAGAAGGGAGTACCTTGAAGCGAGTCTTGAGCTTGCTGGAAGACAAAGGCTTTAAATTTGTTGTTGATGAAGAGTCTCTACTACACGGTTCGGGACTCTTTAATATTTATGCGACTCGCTACAACCAAAACCACAACCCAGAATCGCCACGACTTGGAAAAAACATAGCCCACTTAGAACAAACCGTCAAGGATTTTGGCAGTGCTTTAAAAACAGCAGCAACGCGATCGCTAAATCCCTACTTGATCTGTATCTGTCCTCCCTCTCCAACTACTGATACAGCAAATAGCCTTTTGTATGAGAGAATACAAGAATCGTTAGCAGATGATCTCGATAACGTCAGTGGTATGTATCTCATAAAAAGTCAAGAATTGACCAATACTTACCCAGTAAAAGAGTACTACGACCCCTACGGTGACGAACTAGGACACATTCCCTACACGCCAACCTTTTTCTGCGCCTTGGGGACAATGCTAGGACGGAAAATCTTTGCATTAAAAAGCTCTCCTTACAAAGTGATTGTTCTTGACTGCGACCATACTTTATGGAGTGGTGTTTGTGGAGAAGATGGAGTTGGTGGAGTAAAAATTGATGCACCATTTCGATATCTCCAAGAATTTATCGTCGCGCAGCAAGCAGCCGGAAAGTTGATTTGCTTGTGTAGTAAGAATCAAGAAGAGGATGTATTTGCAGTCTTTGACCAAAATCAAGATATGGTGCTTAAACGCCATCATCTCGTCAATTGGCGCATTAACTGGCAATCAAAATCGGAGAATCTCAAGTCTTTAGCTAGGGAACTGCAACTGAGTTTAGATAGCTTCATCTTTATTGACGACAATCCAGTTGAGTGTGGTGAAGTTAGAGCCAACTGTCCAGAAGTTCTGACTCTCCAACTTCCCCAAGAAAGCGATCGCATCCCCCAATTTTTAGAGCATATTTGGGCTTTCGACCAACTCCAAACCACCCAAGAAGACCAACAAAGAACCAACCTCTATCAAGAAAATATCCAACGCCAACGTTTACAACAAGATTCACTTTCCTTTGCTGATTTCCTAGACCAACTAAACCTAGAAATCGAGATTTCCCCCATGCAAAACGAGCAACTTGCACGGGTTGCTCAACTTACCCAACGCACCAATCAGTTTAACCTCACAACTATCCGGCGATCTGAGTCTGAAATTCAACAACTTTGTCATTCAGGAAAATTAGAATGTCGAGTAGTCCAAGTTAAAGACCGCTTCGGAGATTATGGCTTAGTCGGTCTGCTCTTATTTGCAACGGAGGAAAATGCACTATTTGTAGACACATTTTTACTGAGTTGTCGGGTACTTGGTCGGGGTGTAGAGCATCAAATGCTGGCTTATTTGGGAACTCTCGCCCAAGAAAGAGAATTAGAACAAGTCCAGCTTTTCTATACACCCACAAACAAGAACCAACCAGCCAGAGATTTTCTCACTAGTGTGGGTAGAGAATTTCAGCAGGAGCAAAATGATAGTTGGTTATTCAATTTTCCATCTCAAACCGCATCCCAAATTAGTTTCAGACTAATATCCAATAACGATCGCCTAGTTAACAATCCCGAAGCGGAATCTCCTCAACCTCCCCGCGACAAGTCTCCTTTTCTGGGTGAGTCTTCCCCCGACTTCCTTGAACACATAGCGCGAAATCTCTACACCCCCGAACTCATCCTCAAAGAGATTACATCCCAACAACAACGCCAACGACCCCAGTTAGAGATAGAATTTATCGCCCCTCGCACTTCCATAGAAAAAGCGATCGCTAATTTATTCGCAGAAATCCTCAAACTAGATCAAGTGGGTGTTAACGATAACTTCTTTGAACTAGGTGGCGATTCGATTCGGGGAGCGATACTAATTAACAAACTGCAAGCGCAGTTAAACGAAATCATTCACTTTGTCGTTCTTTTTGATACTAAAACAGTCGCTAATTTAGCGACTTACATAGAAACAAACTACCCACAGACCGCAGCAAAACTACTGGGTAAACAAACTGCAATTATTGACCTACCAGAAGAACGCATCGATGAAGCGAAAGTTTTGCAAATGCGATCGCTAATTCCCCCTCTTGCT
Source organism: Nostoc sp. UHCC 0870 (assembly GCF_022063185.1). Classification (NCBI taxonomy): domain Bacteria; kingdom Bacillati; phylum Cyanobacteriota; class Cyanophyceae; order Nostocales; family Nostocaceae; genus Nostoc; species Nostoc sp. UHCC 0870. The sequence goes on from NZ_CP091913.1 coordinate 3,260,783, forward strand.
CCCCCAGTAGATGACGACCCAACCCAAAACCCCCCAGCTATCTTTATCCTGTCGCCTCATCGTAGCGGTTCTACCTTACTCCGCGTCATCCTGGGAGGAAATCCCCAATTATTTGCCCCTCCAGAATTGGAACTACTAACGTTTAATACCATTGGAGAACGCAAAGCCGCATTTTCTGGACGTTACAGCTTTTGGGCGGAAGGGGCGATTCGCACCATCATGCAAATTAAAGGGTGCAGTGCAGAAGAAGCGATCGCACTAATGGCAGAATTAGAAGCGCAAAACCTCACCACCAAGCAATTCTATGGACTCATACAAGAATGGCTGGGCGATAAAATCTTGGTAGACAAGACCCCCTCCTACTCCATAGACTTAGAAACCCTCAAACGGGCAGAAACCAACTTCCAAAACCCCCTCTACATCCATCTTGTACGTCATCCCTATGCTACGATGCGCTCCTATGAAGAAGCCAGAGTAGAGCAAACATTTCCCTACGAACATCCCTTCAATAGACGAGAACTCGCCGAACTAGTTTGGCTGATTAGCCATCAAAATATTCTCGAATTTTTGCAACAAGTTCCTCAAGAACGCCAGTATCAAGTCAAATTTGAAGACATAGTTAGCCAGCCCCAGACTACGGTAGAAAGCCTATGTCAATTTTTAGGGCTAGAATTTCATCCCGATATGCTGCAACCATACAAAGAGAAAAAGCAGCGCATGACTGATGGCATCTATGCCCAGTCTAGAATGGTAGGGGATGTAAAATTTCACCAGTATCAGACCATTAATGCCAGCACCGCAGATACATGGAAGCAGTATTACAGCAGTGACTTCTTGAGTGATGTGGCTTGGGAAGTAGCAGAGTCTTTGGGATATCAAAGCAATAACGGTGCGATTTTGCCTGTTAGTCGAGGAAATCAAACAGAACCTCAGACTTTCCCTGTTTCCTTCGCCCAGCAGAGGCTATGGGTTTTAGCTCAATTAGAGCCGGACAACCCTTTCTACAATATGTTTAAAGCTGTTCGTCTCCAGGGGCGTTTGGATATAGAAATTTTAGAACGTAGCCTTAACGAGATTATCCGCCGTCACGAAGTTCTACGCACCACCTTTAGTTCCGCAGAGGGAACACCAGTACAAGTAATTGCTCCCCACGCAACTATGAAACTCGTGGTGGTAGACTTGCAAGGATTGTCAGGACAAGCACAGTCAGAACAACTGCAACTCATCGCCACCCATGATCAATTGCAACCCTTTGACCTGACCCAAGGATTGTTGCTGCGAGTTACCCTAGTACAACTAGAGTCAGAGTCTTATGCTTTGTTATTGACCATGCACCACATCATCGGTGATGGCTGGTCAATGGGAGTATTCATCAAAGAATTGTCGAGTTTGTATCAAGGCTTATTGGTTGGTGATGCTTCTCTCCTCCCAGAATTACCAATTCAATACGCAGATTTTACGCTTTGGCAACGCCAATGGTTGCAAGGACAAGCATTACAAACCCAAGTCAATTACTGGAAGCAACAATTAGCAGCCGCGCCACCGCTTTTAGAACTCCCAACAGACAGGCCTCGTCCCTCCGTGCAGACTTTCCGGGGTTGGTGTTTTTCCTTCCAGCTAGATGCACATCTGACAGCATCGCTGAAAGAACTCAGCCAAAGGTCAGGAACTACCCTATTTATGACCTTGATGGCAGCTTATGCCACCCTACTGTTCCGTTACAGTGGTCAAGAAGATATTCTATTGGGAACACCCATCGCTAGCCGTAATCGTCAAGATATAGAAGGGTTAATTGGCTTTTTTGTCAATACCTTAGTGATGCGAACTCGCCTAGAAGGAAATCCCAGTTTCTCAGAACTACTAACTCAGGTACGGTCTACCTGCATGGATGCCTACGCCAACCAAGACGTACCCTTTGAGCAGATTGTCGAAGCTTTGCAAATAGAGCGTAGTCTGAGCCACAGTCCACTATTTCAGGTCATGTTTGCCTTGCAAAATGCACTCATGGAGGAAATAGAAACACCTGATTTAACTATCGCTCCCCTCAATCTAGATAATGTCAATGCCAAGTTTGACCTCACCCTACAAATGTGGGAACAAGGTAATTGCTTACAAGGCTTTTGGCAATACAACACCGATTTGTTTGATGAAGATAGAATCGCTCGCATGACTGGTCATTTCCAAGAGTTATTAGCGGGAATTGTCGCCAATCCACAAGAATCGGTAGGTACATTGCCATTATTAACTGAGCGGGAACATCATCAGTTGCTAGTCGAATGGAATGATACTCGTATAAGCTATCCTGATACAAAGTGCATCCATAAAGTATTTGAGGAACAGGTAGAACAAACACCAGATGCGATCGCTCTGGTGTATGAGAATGAGTCTCTCAACTACCGGGAATTGAACGATCGCGCCAATCAACTAGCGCACTATCTGCAAACCTTGGGAGTCAAACAAGAAGTATTAGTAGGTATTTGTGTCGAGCGATCGCTAGAAATGATTATCGGCATACTAGCCATCCTCAAAGCTGGCGGTGCATACGTTCCCTTTGACCCCGCCTATCCCCAAGAACGCTTGGCTTATATGTTCCAAGATACAGGGGTATCGGTGCTGCTCATTCAACAGCAGTTGATGGGATTACTACCCCCCAACTCAGCTAAAGTCATTTGTCTAGACACAGACCGGCAAATTTTCACCCAATATAGCCACGAGAACCTGAAAACAGATGTGACACCAGACAACCTCACTCACATCATGTATACCTCTGGTTCTACAGGAACACCCAAAGGTGTCTGCATTATCCATAGAAATGTTGTGCGCTTGGCTAAGGGAACAAACTATGCCTCATTAACACCACAGGAAGTCTTTCTGCAACTTGGCCCCCTGTCCTTCGATGCCTCCACACTGGAAATATGGCCTTGTCTGCTCAATGGTGCTAAACTCGTGCTGATGCCCAGCCAGAAGCCGTCCTTAGAAGAGTTGGGTGAAATCATCCAACGCTATCAAGTGAGTATTTTATGGCTCACAGCCAGCTTGTTTCATCTGATGGTGGATGAAAGATTGCCAGATTTACAACCTGTGCGGCAATTGATGAGTGGAGGTGATGTATTATCTGTAACTCACGTCCAGAAGGTCGTGCGCGAACTCCCCAATTGTCAATTCCTCAACGGTTACGGCCCTACAGAAAACACCGTATTTACTACCTGCTGCCCTGTAACGCCTGAAACTAAAATCGAGAAATCAATTCCCATTGGTCGTGTTATCGGCAATACACAAGTCTATATATTAGACCCCCATCTCCAACCTGTACCCGTCGGGGTTTGGGGTGAAATGTGTGTTGGTGGTGCTGGGTTATCTAGAGGCTACTGGAATCGTCCCGAACTGAATCAGCAGAAATTTATTCCCAACCCTTTTGGACATCCAGATGCCGATCGCCTGTATAAAACAGGAGATTTGGTTCGTTACTTACCCGACGGTAATATAGAATTTTTTAGTCGCATTGACAACCAAGTTAAAATCCGTGGTTTCCGCATTGAACTTGCTGAAATTGAGGCGTTTTTAACTCAAAACCCCCAAATACGGGATGCCGTTGTCATTGCCAGAGAAGATAAGCCTGGTATCAAAAGTTTGGCAGCCTATGTAATACCGGAAGGAAAACAACCCACAAGTAGCGAGTTGCGATCATTCCTCAAGGAAAAGCTTCCTGAGTATATGATACCTGCTTCCTTCACAGTTCTAGAGGCCTTGCCAATTACCCCCAATGGCAAAGTAGACCGCCGTGCCTTACCAGTACCAGAATTTGAGTTTAATGACACAACAAACTTTGTCTCTCCTCGTACCAATACGGAAAAAATCTTGCTAAAAATTTGGCAAGATGTTTTACTATTAAACAAAGTTTGTATTCATGACAACTTTTTTGAATTGGGTGGCGATTCCATAATTGGCATCCAAATAGTTGCCAGAGCTAATCAAGCTGGATTAAAATTAACGCCAAAACAGTTATTTCAGCATCAAACCATCGCTGAGTTAGCTGCTGTAGCGGTGACAACTACCGCCAAAGAGGCAGAACAAGGCTTAATTCAAGGCATTGTTCCCTTAACACCGATTCAGCATTGGTTCTTTGAGCGCAATTTACCCGAACCCCATCACTTTAACCAATCTGTCCTGCTAGAAGTTCCGCCAAATATCCAACCGGAATTACTAGAGCAGGCATTACAAAAGCTGCTGTACCATCACGATGCTTTAAGGCTACGGTTTGTGCAGCAAGCAACGCAATGGCAACAGTACAACAGTGATGTGTGTGATGGAGTATCTTTAGTCATCGCTGATTTGTCCAACCTGGCGCAAACAGAACAATCCCAGGCTATTGAGTTAAAGGCAGATGAAATCCAGCGATCGCTAAATATAGCAGATGGGCCGCTACTGCGGGTCGTTCTGTTTAACTTAGGCAAATCTTCCCCAGGACGTTTACTCATCGTCATTCATCACTTGGCTGTAGATGGGATTTCCTGGCGGATTTTGCTAGAAGATTTAGCGGCGGTATACAAGCAATTAGATACAGGGAAAAACATCCAACTCCCTGCAAAAACCAATTCCTTTCAGGATTGGGCTATCCGATTGCAGAATTATGCAGACGACCAAGGACTGCACTCAGAACTAGAATACTGGCTGCACTCAAGGTCATTGGCAGTTGCTCCTTTACCTTTGGATTCTCTTGCTGTTGAGTCAGAAAACACCGTCGGCTCAAGTCGTATTGTTTCTGTATCCCTGAGTGTAGAACAGACTCGCGCCCTGTTACAGGATGTCCCTAGAGCCTATAACACCCAAATTAATGATGTCCTATTGACCGCATTAGTGCAGAGTTTTGCTGAATGGACAGGCTATAACTCTTTACTAATTGAATTAGAAGGTCATGGACGAGAAGATTTGTTTGAGAATGTAGACTTGTCTCGCACAGTAGGTTGGTTTACCAGTCTATTCCCGGTTTGCTTAGAACTTAGAGGTCTTCACCATCCTGGAGAGACTCTCAAGTCAGTCAAAGAGCAACTGCGACGCATTCCCAACCGAGGTATTGGCTATGGTATCCTGCGCTATCTAAGCATGGATACAACCATCAACAAGCAACTTGAGCAGCTTCCTCAAGCTCAGGTCAGCTTCAACTACTTGGGTCAATTCGACCAAACGCACCTAGCACCCCTTGGTTGGAAATATGCTCAAGAGTCTAGCGGTTCTATTCACAGTCCCAAAGGACAACGTCGCCATTTGTTGAATGTGAGTGGATTAGTTATTGAAGGGAGATTGCAACTGGAGTGGAAATATAGCTCGGCTTTTCATCACCAGGCTACTGTAGAAAACTTGGCTAGAAATTATCTGCAAGTTTTAGCAGCTATTATTGACCACTGCTTATCCCCAGAAGCAGGAGGCTATACTCCTTCAGATTTCCCTGAAGTTAGTTTCAGCCAAGAAGCGTTGGACGAACTGCTAGCAGAAATTGAATGAAGTAGTTCACAATTCATCTCTCTCCAGAAAAGACTTGTCCTCACTTTGTCCATAGTTTTTAGTTTTCCACACCAACCTTATTCATTGTTTATGACAATCTCAAAAGCTACACTCACAACCACGCGTAATCCAGGAATTTTGGTTAATAAATTTGCTTCCAAAATCTCTTGCATTTCCTACCAAAGTATGCGTCGGTCTAGCAGAGTATTGAGAGAGTTTATGCTTTATTATTTTCCAATTTATAATCTCTCAATGAATGACTTTTTTCGGTTTTATCCGATCTTAGGTTTTATTGAAGCTCTGGTTTATCAAACTGATGATGAAGTTGAAAAATTTCAAGATGAAGGCTATGGAACACTGCAATATTCTCCTTGGCAGTCCAAGCAAGAAATTATCTTGTCTGTTTTAGAAGAGTATAATATCAAGCATTGTAAAGTTGAATTTTATATGGAAAAGTTGGGAGAATATTTTGAATTAGAAACCAAGATATTAGCCACTTCTCATGTTAGCCATGAAATGGTTAAAAAAGCCTCTGAATTACGCTCCTCTGACTATCGAATATTACATTGTACCTTGCTCAAAATGTTAGGTCTAAATTACTCAGAAGATGAATTAAATGAAGAATTAAAACTGATGTGGCCTCTAGAAGTGGTCAATGACATTGAAGATGATTTGATGTTTTACGCAGATGATGTGTCTGCCAAGCATTATAATACCTATAGAATGTTTGTGAAAATTTACGGTGAAAAAGCTCCTTATTACTTAAAGAAGGAGTTAGATTTTTATGAAAGTTTATTTCATAAACAGTTAAGGAGATTTTCCCCCATGAAGAGAGAATCTTTTATGAAACCTTGGAATGCCTATCGTCTTGACCATCCAGTACCAGTGATTCCCGAACCAATTCTTGAAAATTAATATCAAGTATTGCTAATAACCAATTGCTAGTTATTGATTGAAAACCGCTATTGGTTATTAGCAACCGATTGATGAAGCGAACAAAAATACATAACAGGAGTATAATTTATGTATGCAAATAGCAATTCGCAAATTATCACAAATTACGGTGAATTGATAGTTGAGTTATTTGATGCCGTTGATTCTTCTCATTGGGAAGCTCTAGCAGACATTTTTCATAGTAATATCATCTATGAACGTCCGGGTTACAAGCCTTTTGTTGGCATTGATCGTCTGCTCACCTTTTATCAAATGGAAAGAGTAATTGCATCAGGTAAACATCACATTGAGCATATTACAATTGACGGTAGTTATGGAGCTTGTTGGGGTAGATTTATTGGTGTGAGTAAAGAGGATTGTCAAATAGATGAACTTTTTGCTGATGTCTATTCTTTTGAACAAGGCAAGATTAAAACTCGGAAAACACACTTTTTTAGGCCAGCAGTTTAGTAAAATAGTGGAGGTAAGATGTTGGAAAAACAGCGTGGTGTAACAATCTGGTTAACTGGTTTGAGTGGTGCGGGTAAAACCACCATCTGTCAGTTTTTGGAAACAGAACTGCGATCGCAGGGGTATAAAATTGAGGTACTAGATGGCGACGTAGTGCGCCAAAACTTAAGTAAGGGTTTAACTTTCAGTAAGGAGGATCGAGATGAAAATATTCGGCGGATTGGTTTTGTAGCTAACCTGCTAACTAGAAATAATGTTATCGTCTTGGTTTCGGTGATCTCGCCATATCGAGAAATTCGCAAAGAAGTCAAAGAAAAGATTGGAGATTTTATTGAAGTATACGTCAATGCACCATTAGAAGTGTGTGAACATCGAGATGTGAAAGGTTTGTATAAAAAAGCTAGAGCAGGTGAAATCAAACATTTCACTGGAATTGATGACTTATACGAAATACCTCTTGCACCTGATGTTGAATGCCAAACTAATCAAGAAACAGTTACCCAAAGTGCCAATAAAATTTTAAATAAGTTAGAAGATTTAGGTTACATCAATCCTCTACCATTGCCACAGTTGAATAACAATTACTCACGGATATAGGATACTCATTGTGTTTTTCAGAAATTACATCGGCTTGTTATCAGGTGAAAAGTGGGAAAAATGAAATGGTTTTAATCAAAGAAAAGGAACTATGTAAACTTTTTGTCGAAGGTGGACGACAGCAATATTCCCTGGCTGCGGTGGGGACAAATTTGGCGAATCATGATGAAGTAGCATGGCATAATTTTGTCACTACCCTATTATCAGCAAAGGGCGACCCGGCTGTTGAATCAGTCTATAAATATCTAGTAAATGCAGTTGTTGAATATAATCAACGCCATCAGACAGAAATTAATATCGAAATTGTTTATAAATACTTTGCTGCTAAAATTATTCGTTCCATCTTTGTTGAACCATCGGAACTAGAGAAAAACTGGTATTTTATTTGTCACACCACCGAAATTCCCCAGACTGGAGATTTTGTGACTGTGCAGATTTTTCAAGAACCTTTGGTAGCTGTACGTCAATCAGACGGAACGATTCGCGTTTTCCTGAATGTCTGCACTCATCGCCAATCACCAGTTTTTGAAGGTCACGGTTGTTTAGGCGTAGATAAATCGGCTCTTTGTCCGTATCATGGATGGGCATTTGGCATAGATGGCCATTGCAAGAATGCACCAGGGGCAAATAGAGGAGAGTTTGGGGCTGATTTTGACCTTAAAGATTATAGTTTACAGGGGTTTGAAGTCAAAATTGATGAAAATCAACGGGTTTTCGCCCACCTTTCCCAAAATAAACCCCTCAAACCAGAATCGCCACCTCAAAGCCATCAAAACATCGGGGTAGAAATTACCAATCTGCTCAATTGTGTGAGTCCAGGCTATGCAGATGGGGAAACAGCCACACTTCCAGAACAAATGCGCCTGTGGTTGAGAATTGGTTACTTAGAAGCAGAAGTACAACAGCTAATTGCAGATATTACCCAAGGACGAACTAGCGATAGTCGCCAGTTAATCTTAGAGTCATTGATTGGCGAACTCAAACACGCTATCCTCACCGTCGATAGTGATGGGTTAAATCCAGAATTGAATGAAGTCCTGCAACGAGTCTACAGCAGTGACGAACAAAGACAGTCAATTGGCAAATCCATAGAGTATGCCAAAATTGATCCTGATGGTGTAGAATCCTCGGCATCAGATGAAAGAAGACAAGCATTACCAATCTGGATTTATGGTGATGCAGCATTGTTTGCTCTGGAAGTTGAGCATTTAATTAAACCAACCTGGCAATTTGTTTGCCATATCAACGAAATTCCCCAACCGGGTAACTTCACCTGGTTGGATATTGTCGGTGAACGAGCCTACGTCATTCGCACTGAAAGCGGTGAAGTGTTCGCTGGTAAACTTCTCGATGTCACCCAACGGGGTAGCTATCCGAAATTTGGTTTACCCAATTACGGTTTAGAACCCATAGACATTGACATTTTTTATGGATTTATTTTCATTCGCTTTACCTGGGAAGGCTCAAGATTAGCCGAGAGTTGGTATCAACCTGGCTTATTAGAACCCTACCAACTCGAACAGATGCAGCCGATTGGGGGAGTCGGTCACTATGACATTAATGTGGAGGTGGATTATAAACTGCTGTGGGAAAACTTCTTAGAAGATTACCACTTTCCCATGATGCACAAAGGTTTAACCCGTCGGTTTGGAGTGTCGAGTGATTGTGAAGGCATCAACGGCATGATTATTCCCATGCGCGATCCGGCTTCACCCAGCTTAACCCCAATCGAGCGACAATATTATGATTGTGCCAAAGCGATCGCCAGACATTCTTGGGAACATGAGCAGGAATTACAAGATTTTGCGGCTGAAAACCATACCCTACCCGAAACCCTATGTTTCTCAGCCTTCTGCTCCATGTCGGCGCAAGAAGAAATCCCCATGCCTTTTTCCTTGAGCGTATTTCCCGAACACGTCCAAACTTTTGCCCTAGTTCCCGCCGGGCCAAGGGAAGCTCGCTTTCATGTGCGTAGTTACGGCCATGTCCTCGACCCCAATGACCCCAACACAAAAGCCATTGAAGATGCACGGCTCGCAAATATCCAACTACTTATAGAATCGTTACACGAGGACATTCGCGTTAACTATATTTGTCAAGACAGTGTTTCTTCAAGGCTATTTGAGAAAACAGGAGTATTCAGTATTGCCGAGTTTGATGTTGCTAAATTTCAGGAGGCTATCCGCATTAAATTACCAATCACCAGTCATCAAAGAAAACCATTATGACTACCACCGTGCCATCAGTCAATGCTGTAACTGAAATTGAGACTCGCAAAGCCGACCACATACGTGTCTGCTTAGAGGAAGATGTCCAGTTTCATCAAGTAACTAGCGGGTTGGAGTGCTATCGCTTCACTCATAATTGTCTTCCCGAAATCAACCGCAGTGATATTAACCTGCAAACAACCTTCCTGGGTAAAAATCTCGGTGCGCCACTCCTCATGTCTTCCATGACAGGGGGAACGGAATTAGCACACCTAGTCAATACTCGTTTAGCAACAGTTGCTCAACGTTATCGATTAGCAATGGGAGTTGGTTCGCAACGAATTGCGATCGAACAACCTCATTTAGCCTCTACCTTTGCTGTGCGCTCCTTTGCTCCTGACATTCTCTTGTTAGCCAACTTGGGGGCGGTGCAACTAAATTATGGATGTGGGCTGGATGAGTGTTTGCATCTGGTAAATTCCCTAGAAGCAGATGCACTAATTCTGCACCTTAACCCCCTGCAAGAGTGTGTACAATCGCGAGGAGATACTAATTTTCGCGGATTAATCAGTAAAATTGCCCAGCTTTGTGAAAAACTACCCGTACCTGTAGTTGTCAAAGAAGTGGGTAATGGCATTTCGGCTGTAATGGCACAAAAGTTAATTGATGCTGGAGTTACAGCCATTGACGTAGCTGGTGCAGGGGGAACTTCCTGGGCAAAAGTCGAAAGCCAACGCGCTCAAGACAACAAACAGCGTCGTTTGGGACAAACTTTTGCAGATTGGGGTTTACCCACCGCAGAGTGTTTAAATTCCATCCGGGCGATCGCACCGACAATTCCCTTAATTGCTTCTGGTGGGCTAACCAACGGATTGGATGCAGCCAAAGCGATCGCATTAGGCGCAGATTTAGCCGGGTTAGCTCGACCTTTTTTAGCAGCCGCCATCCAATCGGAAGCCGCCGTTGATGAGTTAGTAGAAGTTCTGATTGCTGAATTGGAAACAGCTTTATTTTGTACTGGTAATGCCACATTTGCAGAACTCAGAACTTCTGAGGCACTGCAACGTATATAAACGATAGATAGAAAATTAATATTTGGTGCAGAAGAGGTTTAAAGATTAATAAATTTAACTTACTTTTTTCTAATAGCTGATTTTGGTTAAAACTATGCTCAAGTTTTCAATTGAATTTCGACCTCCTATTCCTCCTGAAAAAAATTTAATTATAGGTACATTAGGGCCTAGCGGTACTAGTAGTGACTATGCTTCAAGTTATATAGTCAAACAATTAGAGTCAGAACAATTAACTGGAGAAATTCAGTTATTTGATAGCTTTTCAGGAGTCAAAGAAGCTTTATTACAAGACAAAGTGGATATAGCAGTAGTTCCTCATGCTTACCACTCGATTAATGAGTTTTATATGGAGCCAAATCTTGATTTAGGCTTCATTTTCATCTATCCAACTCCAGTTTATGGATTAGCTAAGAGGAAAAATACAGAGGTGGTTTTTAAAGGAGCTAGACTTGTTACCCATCCTGCACCCTTACCTTTGTTGTCAAAACTTTTACCAGAGTCTCAAGACCAATCAGAAATTCAGGTTGATTTTTCTCCTTCTACTAGTGATGCAGCAATTCAAGTACAACAGGGTTTAGCTACTCTAGCTATTACTAATAAAAATGCTGTTGACGCTTATGATTTAGAGTTTATTTCCACTTACGGAAAAATCCCTATGAGCTGGTCAATTTTTTATAAAAAATTAGCATAAACTAATGTCTAAATTTTTTCCAAATCCCAAAACCACACAACTTAATTCAGATGTAGAGCTAATAGCATTTGATTGTCAAGACACCCTTGTGCAATTAGTCTATCTTGCTCCCGGAGCTAATTTTGCCCTACATCAACATCTAGAAAGTCAGATGGGGATGATAATTTCTGGACGTTTAGAAATGAACGTCAACGGCATTAAAGAAATTATCGAGCCACTGCAACAAGCTTACATTGCCAATGCTTATGTTCCTCATGGTTCTGTAAATATTTTTCCAGAAACAGCACTAGTATTCGATGTAAAACGTACTATAACTTCTTTGTCATCACCAAAAACTGACGAAGTGTTTCTCAAGGTATCGCCTAAAAACGATGAAATTACAGGACTACCATGCCAATTTCTTGTAGCTTCTTGGTTTGAAATTATCATCATGAAAATTCCACCAAGAGGTATCATCCCCCGACATCAATCTAATAGCGAACAAATGGGAATCATCCTCAACGGTCAGTTGACTATGACTGTGGGAGACGAACAACAGCAATTAGAATATGGTAGTATCTATTATGCTCCGGCTAATGTTTTTTGTGGGGGATATAATTCCTCTGATGAAACAGTATCTTTAGTGGAAATTTTGATTCTGCCTTGCTCTGATTTGTCTGCTCAAGAAGCTGCTTTAAGTAAAAGAACTGTGGGATCTTTAACTGCAACCTAGAGGACTATTGAGCATGGATTTAGGACTAATAGGGAAAGTAGCCTTAGTGACAGGTGCTAGTGCTGGTATTGGTTATGCCATATCTGAAAAACTAGCAGCAGAAGGCTGTAATTTAATAATTTGTGGGAGAAATGCCGACAGATTAGAACAAGCATATCAAAAATTGCTTGACTCTCCAGCCAAAATCATTACCTGCTGTGCTGATGTTCAGAAAGTAACTGAATCGGAAAAATTAGTGCAGTTAGCCCTCAATGAATTTGGTAAAATTGATATATTGGTAAATAATTCCGATGGGGCTAAATTTTCTAGCAGTGCAGTAGAAAACCTATCTGATGAAGATTGGACAACTGTATTTGAAGGCAAATTAATGGGCTATATCCGCATGACCAATCTGGTTTTACCTCCTATGAAAAATCAGCAATGGGGCAGAATAGTCAATATTATTGGTACATCTGGAAAAGAACCTTCCCCTCGTTTAATTAAATCAGGAGTAGCGAATGCAGCATTAATCAACTTTACTAAGTCAGTGGCTACCCAAGTTGCCCAATGGAATGTATTAGTTAACTCTGTCAACCCTGGGATTATTGATACTCCCAGACATAGAGAATATCTAGAAGTATTTGCCCAAAAAGAAGACCGCAATATTGAGGCGATTATAGAAGGAATAGATCAAACTATTCCTATAGGTCGTCGCGGACTTTCTAGTGAGGTAGCCAATTTAGTGGCTTTTCTCAGTTCAGAATGCGCCAGTTATATAACAGGTGTAAATATTCCAGTCGATGGCGGATTATCTAAAGCAGCTTTTTAATAACGCAAATTAGGTATAAATAATTTAGCCGTAAAAAATCTAAATACTTTCCCTATTTAAACTGCATTCTATTCTAGTACAGCACGGCGTAAATAAACATACCATTCAAAATCTCTGAAAACCTTATGCTGTATTCATTTTGAATTTTGAATTTTGAATTTTGAATTCCGCCTTGCGGTACTAGGTAGTTAATTTTAAGAAAATATATTACAAAAACATCAAAATGGTAGCCATACAAAATCAAAATAAAACCAAAGATATCGAAGCCATATATCCCCTTTCGGCAATGCAGCAGGGGATGTTATTTCATACTCTTTATCAGCCAGAGTCAAGAATATACTTTGAGCAATTTCGCTTCACTCTGCATGGGGATTTAAATCAGAGTGCGTTTGAGCAAGCTTGGCAACAAGTAGTACAGAGACACTCGGCTTTACGGACTCTTTTCGTTTGGAAGAACCGTAAACAGCCAGTCCAAGTAGTGCGTAAACAGGTGAATTTACCTTGGATTAACAAGGACTTGCGTTTACTCTCAACAGAAGAACAGCAAACACAAATTAACTATTTCTTAAACACCGATAAAGAGCAAAGTTTTGAACTTGACAAAGCTCCCTTGATGCGGTTTGTTTTATTTCGGTTAGCCGACGAGACTTATCATTTTATTTGGAGCTTTCATCATATATTGCTGGATGGTTGGAGTTGGCCGATTATCTTCAAAGAAATCTTTGCTTTTTATGATGCCATCACCAAGAATCAACAATTATATTTAACTCCATCTCGCCCTTACCGAGACTATATTAATTGGTTGCAGCAACAAGATTTATCTGATGCAGAGGAATTTTGGCGGCGGAATCTCGAAGGTTTTACTGCTTCTACCCCTCTCGTTGTAGAACAAACTGTAGGGCAGATTGCTCACCAGCAAACCAATTATATTCGACACCAGCATCTATCAACCGAGGCAACTACTCAATTAAAATCTTTTGCCCAACAACATCATCTCACCGTCTCTACCTTGGTGCAGGCAGGTTGGGCATTATTATTGAGTCGCTACAGTGGTGAGTCGGATGTAGTATTTGGGGCTACAGTATCCGGTCGTCCTCATGACTTATCTAGTGTTGAGTCGATGGTAGGTTTGTTTATTAATACCTTACCTGTACGGGTAAAAATTCCCGAAACACCTGATTTATTGCCTTGGCTAGTGCAGTTGCAACAAGAACATATAGAACGGGAGCAGTATTCATACACCTCATTGGTAGATATTCAAGGCGTAAGTGAGATTCCTCGGAATCAACCTTTGTTTGAAAGCATTGTGGTATTTGAAAATTATCCTGTCAACGCAACCTTACAAGCACTACCGGGAAATTTGAGCATAGGCGATCGCCAAGCCTTGGGAGAAACCAATTATCCCTTAACGATAGTTGCAATTCCCGGTGAAGAACTGGTGATCAAAATTAACTACAACCGCGATCGCTTTGATGCAGATACTATTGACCGAATGATTAGTCATTTACTCACCCTGTTGCAGGGGATTGTGACTAATCCTCATCGTAGTGCTGGCAAATTACCCCTACTCACACCAGCCGAACAAGATTTACTTTTAGGAGAATGGAACGCTACCCAAGCTGCCCAACCCATCAATGATTGCATCCATCGAGTATTTGAGCAGCAAGTTGCCAAAACACCCGCATCTGTGGCGGTGGTGTATGAGAATCAAAGTCTAACTTACCAAGAGTTAAATCAACGCGCCAATCAACTAGCCCACCATCTACAACATTTGGGTATCAAACCAGATGCACCAGTGGGAATTTGTCTAGAACGTTCCCTAGAGGCGGCAATTGCCATCTTAGCTACCCTCAAAGCTGGTGGTGCTTGCGTCCCCCTTGACCCTACTTATCCCCCGGAACGGTTAGCATTTATGCTGGCGGATACTTGTACAAGTGTTGTATTGACCCAAGCTAGTTTAAAAGGGATGGGGGATGGGAGATTAGAGACTAAAGTCATTTTGTTAGATGAGGGATGGGAAGAGATAGCCCAAGAATCTGACACCAATCCTCAAACAGATGTACAACCGCATAACTTAGCTTACGTCATCTATACTTCAGGGTCTACAGGTACTCCTAAAGGTACGCTTGTCCCCCATTTATCCCTCACCAATTTAATCGAACACCATCAAGCAAAGATGGCTACAGGCGTGGGTGTGCTTCAGTTTGCCTCCCTAAGCTTTGATGTCAGCTATCATGAAATATTTGCGGCGTGGGGTTTGGGTGGCACACTGTATATGATTCCCGAAGGCGATCGCAAAGACTTAGATAAATTAATTAAATTACTGGCTCAAGCACCAATTGCGAAAGTCTTCCTTCCCGTCACCCTCTGGCAACAATTAGCAGAAATATACGGAGAAGAAGCACATCTATTTAAAAACATTAGAGAAGCGATCGCCTGTGGCGAACAACTCCAGATTACCCAACCAATGATTAAGCTATTCCAACGTCTGGAGAATTGTAGACTCTATAATTTCTACGGGCCAACGGAAGCAGATTTAGTTACAGCTTATACCTTTAGTCAGCAGCCAGAAACATGGCCGATTTATCCCCCCATTGGTAAACCTGCCGTTAACGTGCAAGTTTATCTATTAGACTGCAATTTCCAACCCGTACCCATCGGCGTTCCTGGGGAACTCTACGTTAGCGGTGATGGTTTATCTCATGGCTACCTCAACCGCCCAGATTTGACAGAGCAAAAATTTGTCCCCAATCCCTTTGACAATTCAAAATTATATAAAACAGGGGACTTAGCTAAATACCTCAGCGATGGGAATATCGAATTTTTGGGGCGGATAGACGACTTAGTCAAAGTCCGGGGTTTTCGGGTGGAACTGGGTGAAGTTGAAGCAGTCTTGAGTAAACATCCCCAAATTAACCAAGCCGTCGCTAAGGTGTTTGGACAAAGTGCTAGGGAAAAATATTTAGTCGCTTACTTTGTCGCCATTCAAGGACAGACAGTCACCGTTGAAGAGTTGCGTACTTTCCTAGAAGACCAATTGCCAGATTACATGATTCCCTCGGCTTTTGTGCAGTTGGATTCCTTTCCCTTAACCCCTAATGGTAAAGTTAATCGTCGCGCTTTAAAAGAACCAACAAATAGCCGACCAGAATTAGCCCAAACTTTTGTTGCACCCCGGACACCCACAGAAGAAATTTTGGCAGGTATTTGGAGGGATGTTTTAGGACTAGAACAAATCGGCATTTACGACAACTTCTTTAATTTGGGAGGACATTCTTTACTTGCCACCCAAGTTATTTCTCTGACCCGTAAAGCATTTAAGATAGAATTACCCTTGCGGAGTTTATTTGAATCTCCAGCGATCGCCACATTAGCTAGAACAGTTGAGACGACTAGCCAGCAAGAACTTATACCAGAAATCGTACCTTTAAAAGTCGGGCAATCTGAACACGCAATCCAGCCAATTTCCCTAACTCAGCTAGAGCTTTGGTTTTTCGAGCAATTCTATCCTGGTAATCCTGTATACAACCTTCCCCTAGTCTATCGCGTCACAGGTCTGCTGGATGTGAAAGCATTGGAGCAGAGTTTAAGAGAAATTGCCCGGCGACACGAAACATTGCGAACCACCTTTAAGGTTAAAAATGGACAAGTGGTTTATGCAATTTCCCCTGAACCTGTATTTGATTTTACCGTAGTAGACGCACAAGACATATCTGAAGCGAAACGCCAAGCAGAGAAAGAAATTAAGCAGCCCTTCGATTTGGCACAGGGGCCTCTATTGCGGAGTAAGCTTTGGCGGTTGAGTGAAACAGAGCATTTACTTGTTGTCACTACACACCATATTGTCGCCGATGGTTGGTCTTTCAGCGTATTGACCCAAGAAATGGCCAGCCTTTACGAAGCCTTTTCTCAAGGTAAACCCTCACCCCTGAAGGAGTTACCCATCCAATATGCAGACTTTGCACATTGGCAAAGACAATTATTGCAGGGTCAAACCTTAGAATCACAGATGCAATTCTGGAAACAAAATCTAGGTGTCACCCCTCCAGTATTGAAACTACCAACTGACTATCCACGCCCGTCAGTGCGAACCTTCACAGGTGCGCGTCATACCTTAGTAATTTCTCAAGACTTAACCAAAGCACTGAAAAACTTGAGTCAACAGGAAGGCGCAACCTTATTTATGACCTTGTTAGCAGCACTCAATACATTACTTTTCTGCTACACAGGACAACCAGACATCATTGTGAGTACCACAGTTGCCAATCGTACCCGCCCAGAAGCAGAACAGCTGATTGGTTTCTTTGTCCAATTACTGCCATTCTGCACCAACTTAGAAGGCAATCCCACCTTTCGAGAACTACTGCGGCGAGTCCGGGAAGTAGCTTTAGGAGTGTATGCACATCAAGAAATGCCCTTCATCAAACTATTAGAAGAACTGCAAATAGTGAGAGACTCTAGTCAAACACTACTTGCTCAAGTGATGTTTGTCTTCCAAAACATTCCAGAAGATGATTTAAACCTAGCAAATTTGACCTTAAAGGAGGAATTTATTGCCACAGATACCAAAGACACAGCAGAATTTGATTTAAATCTGACACTCCAAGAAACATCAGAGGGAATTGAAGGGGCTTTTGCTTACAGAACTGATTTATTTACAGCTAATACTATCAGCAGAATGGTAACTATATTTCAAAATATACTGGAATATATAGTTACTAATCCTGAACAACGTCTTGGTGAACTGCCCTTTTTAAATGAAGGCGAAACTTTGCCATTTCAAAATAGCAAATTACCCATAGCTAACAACAATTCTCAGCATGAATTTACTGAACCTAGTAACCCTATAGAAGAAGCCCTATTAGCTATTTGGAAAGAAATATTAGGGTTAGAACATATCAGCACTCAAGATAACTTTTTTGACCTGGGAGGACATTCCGCACTAGTTCTACAACTCACATACAAATTACAACAAGCTTTGCAAATAGAATTACCCTTAGTTGCTCTATTTGAAAAAGTTACCATTGTTCAGCAAGCAGAAACTATCCGCAATTTACATCCTGCTCTCTAACTCCTCCTCTCTGCGCCTCTGCGCCTCTGCGTGATCAATAATCTTAAAATCACCCTTACTCTAACGAAACAACTGTGAAACCCTCCCTTTTTGACCTAACAGGTAAAGTTGCCATTATCACCGGATCTGCACGAGGTATCGGCAGAGCCATAGCACAAGGATTAGCATCTGTAGGCACAAAGGTTGTAATTGCCGATATTAAAGCACCAGAAGCCGAAAAAATAGCCCAAATAATTCAAGAGGCTGGAGGGGAAGCGATCGCCATTCCCACCGATGTCAGAAATCGCCAAGACTGTTTACAGCTAATTGAGCAAACCATAGGCTACTATCAACGGCTGGACATTATGGTGTGTAATGCCGGCATTGACATCATCAAACCGGCGGCTGACTTAGAAGAATTAGAGTGGGATAACATCATCAACGTCAATCTCAAAGGATACTTCCACTGCGCGCAACTGGCGGCGCGACAAATGATTGAGCAAGGTACAGGCGGCTCAATTATCATGAACTCTTCCATTGGCGGCGTAGTGGGAATCGGTGGTTCGGCGGCTTACACAGCATCAAAAGGAGGGGTAAATTTACTAGTGCGATCGCTAGCTCTAGAATGGGCAGATCATCAGATTCGAGTCAATGCTTTTGCTCCTGGCTATATCGACAACATCATGGAAGGTACGGAAGGATTTAGGCGATCGCCACAAGAGGATCAGCAACATCTGAGTGCTGTGATTCCCATGCAGCGACGCGGTAAACCAGAAGAACTCATCGGGCCAGTCATATTTCTTGCCTCTGAAGCAGCCTCCTATGTAACGGGGGCAGTTTTGATGGTGGATGGGGGATACAGTGCCATGTAGGGCAGATAAATGCAATTTCTGGGAACACAACTATGGGAAGATTGAGCAAATTTAATGCTATCCGCCGTCGGCAATTGCCAGTTCTACTAGGATTTATCTTGGGGATTGTGGCGATCGCTGTAGCTAGTTGTGTGCAAACTCAGTTATTAGCTAAACCCGTAACCGCATCTCAAATCATTCTTAGTAGCCCTGTCGAACCCAACACCTTTAATCCTCAGCTAATGGAGCAGGGAGGAGGTATTTTAATTTTCCTCTATGAAGGACTAATTTATGAAAATGGTCAAGGAGAAATTCAACCAGCGTTAGCTAAGTCATGGGATATTTCTGAAGACCAAAAGCACATTATTTTTACACTCAGGAAAGGACTGCAATGGTCAGATGGTAAACCTCTAAATGCTGATGATGTGGTGTTTACTTATCAAGATATTTACACAAATCCTGCTATTCCTTCCTATGCCAAAGATTTTTTAGAAATAGGCGAAACTCGCAGCTTTCCTAAAGTGAGAAAGCTGGATAATTGGCGCGTTGAGTTTACCCTACCACAACCTTTTGCTCCCTTTCTTCGCACAACCAAACTAGAAATTTTACCTGCTCATATACTGCGAGACAGTATCATCAAAAAGGACTCCGCAGGTAGGCCACTATTTCTCTCAACCTGGGGTACAGATACTCCACCCAATCAAATTATCAGCAACGGTGCTTATAAATTGGAGTCTTATGTTCCAGGTGAGCGAATAACTTTTCGCAAAAATCCCTATTACTGGCGGAAAGATTCTCAAAATCATACTCAGCCCTATATTGACCGTATAATTATCAGTACGGTCAATAATAATGATACGGCATTAATTCAATTTCGTTCTGGAGGTCTTGATTTTATTCATGTCAATCCTAGTTATTTTTCCTTATTAAAACAAGAAGAAAAAAGAGGTAAATTCACAATCTATAACGGTGGTTCTCAGCCAGGAACTACAGCAATAATGTTTAATTTAAATACCGGGGTGAGAAATGGTCAGCCTTTAGTTAATCCAATAAAATCTCGCTGGTTCAATACAGTAGCATTCCGCCAAGCTGTTGCATATAGTATCAATCGCCAGGGTATGCTCAACAACCTATTTGCAGGGGTAGGATCGCTGCAAAATTCGCCCATTGCAGAACAGAGTCCTTACTATCTTGCTCCAACAGCAGGTTTACCAGTCTACGACTATAACCCCCAAAAGGCAAAAACATTACTTCTCAAAGCAGGCTTTCGATACAACAATCAAAGTGAGTTATTTGATAGTGATGGGAATCGCGTCCGGTTTACCATCAACGTCAATGTCAGTAATAAGATGTTGCAGAATATGGCCTCTTTGATTCAAGAAAATTTAAGCCAAATCGGAATTCAGGTAGATGTGAATTTGATTCCCGTGGGATTGATTGTAGACAAATTAGCAAATCGTTTTGATTGGGATTGTCAGATTATTGATGGTTTTCCCATGTCCATAGAACCTCACGAAGCAGCAAATATTTGGTCTACTAAAGGGAATTGGCATTTTTTTAATCGTCAACCCCAAGCTGGACAAGTACCAATTACTGGACAACAGGTAGCAGATTGGGAACAAAAGATTGCTGATCTCTACATTCAAGGTGCAGCAGCAAATGAAGCAGATCGAAAACAAATTTATGCAGAAACTCAAAGGCTGAGTCAGGAATATCTACCGCTTATTTATCTTGTGAACTCTTTATCAATAGTGTCTGTACGCAACCGGATTCAAGGTGTGAGACATTCCGCTTTAAAAGGAACATTTTGGAATGTTTATGAACTAAAAATCAATTCCTTGTAGTACAAATCTTAATCAGGAAAAGATAACTATCAAATCCCCAGGTAGACTTCAATCAATAGCTAACACCCATTTTCAATCAAGAATTTTTTATTAACTTTTAAACAAATAATTATGAGTGTATATATTTTAAAAAAAGTATTACCAAAACCAGTAGTTATGTTTTTTTATAGCATAATTTTTATCCTGGCTTTGATTTCTAGCTCTGGATTAATCAATACAGTTTTACGCTCTTATGAAAATCCACAAAATCTTGGTGATATTGCTGTGAAATTGCAATATTTTACTGAACATAAAGATGATTATGATGCAATTTTTTTGGGGGCAAGTACCACCTATCAAGAAGTTATTCCTAAAGTATTTGATGAATCAATTTCAGCCAACGGCAAGAATATCAAATCCTTCAATTTTGGGATTATGGCAGCCAATGTAGCTGAGTTAGATTTTTATCTGCAAAAAATTTTAGCTTTAAACCCAGCAAAATTAAAATGGATATTTTTAGACTGTTTAGTTAATGAATTTCATGAAATTGCGCCAACTTCGGCTAGAAATGTTTACTGGCATACACTTCCTCAAACTATAGATAATTTTCAATTAATTGCTAATTCAAATTATTCCTTAAAAGAAAAAATAGGTGGATTTTACGCTAATTCCATAAGCTTTATCTATCGGTCGTTAGGAATTGGTTACTTTTCTAATTTTTGGCAGCAAATAGATGAAAAACAACTACCCGATGGAATACAAAAAATAGCATCTACTGACAAAATGTTAGAGGAATCTGGATATTATGCAATGGATTGGATGCAAAATAGTGAAGCATGGAAAAAAACTTTTCAAACCAAATACTTGCAGAACTATCAAAAAAGATTAGAACAAGCCAAATTAGGAGATTCTGAACAAAATAATACATCTACACTGCCACTTAATGATTATGGAATTAAAATCATTCAGCAGATTATTTCTAGAATTGAAGATTTTGGGAAAACTAGCAAAAATAAAGTTGATGCTATCTTCTTTATTCCTCCCATCTTAGAAGCTGATGTTGATCATTCTGCTATTATGAAAGCTTATGAATTAGGATATATTCCCACTCTATTTGCTTTTAATAATCCTAATACCTTCGCTAATTTCTACGAACTGGATTACCGAAGTGATGGCAGGCATTTAAATCACAAGGGTGCTAAAGAATTTACTCTAGCTCTAGCAGAAAAATTTTCACAGCATCTTCATAAATCTCAGGAAGTTTTTAGCAAAACATATAGCAAAGCATAGTTGTAAATTATGCTTCCTATTCTCGTAATATTAACAGCAGTTAAAACCAAAATTATCTAAGTTAGTTATTAAGGTTTTAAGTGATGTTTAAAAACTCATGGCAATGTAGTCTTGTAATTTGAGTTGAACCCATATGAAAATCGAACAAAAAAACAACAGCCTTTTTAATCAAGATAAAAGCACTATAGATTGTGAAGTCATTCTCAATGAATATTTGTTGAAAGAAGTTATCTTACCCAAAGCCTACGTTACCACTCCTGCGGAATACTGCACTAATTTTAAGATTGAAAAAGAAGAACTGTTGCTTGAACTTTTTTGTGATGACCATCCTGGCAATATTCAAAATTGGGTGGAAATATCTGGAGGTGCTAATGCTGATTTCGATTGGCATGGATTGCAGGAAGACTGGTTAGCTTTATTGCAAGGCTCACACAAGATTGAAGTTATTGAACTACCAAAAATTGATTTAAAATCTGTATACCAAGATGTGATGAATTTAGAATCAGAAGGTAAGCCGATTACCCTTGATAGCCTTCAAGCTACTAACTATCGCAGTTACAAAGAACTTAAGGAAGCCGGGTTAACTAGAATAATTGAATTATCTGCTCCAGCAGAATTAAATGTTAGTAATATCCCAATTGTGGTTATTCCCCAAGGAGTGTTTCACTCTGCTGTGACACCTGAACGCTGCTTAATGCTTAACTTAGGGAAAAAATTTGGAATTTCCAGTAGTTACAGTGAGTATAGGAGGTTAGAATATCAAACATACGCAAGATAGATTACGTTTGAAATTTAAGTATAAATCAGCCATATAAAAACTAAATTTTAGGAAAATCAAAATGGCATATTTAATCCAACAAATTTTAGAAATAAGTGCAAATAATTATCCAGATAAGGAAGCTGTAATCTATAAGAATAAAAGCATAACTTATCAGGAGCTAGATCAGCTTTCTAATCAGTTCGCTCGTTTTCTAAACGATGCTGGCATAGGTAAGGGCGATCGCGTCGGTATTTGTCTCAACAAATCTATCGAAGCAGTTGCAACTATTTACGGCATACTGAAAGCTGGTGCTACCTATGTTCCTATAGATCCATTAGCTCCCATCAAGCGGCTGAGATTCTTAATTGCAGATTGTGAGCTAAAAGCTCTGGTGACTACTCAGACAAAGCTGACTAGCCTCTATCAAGACGCAGTAGATAATTTTTCCCAATATTTACAATGCGTCATTCTCGAAGATAAAAGTACGCTAGGCAATGAAAGTGAGTCTTTCCCAACAAAAGTAGTTACATGGGAGGAAGTATTGCGATCGCCTGACACTCCCTTATCACTAACAGGTGTTATTGACCAAGATTTAGCCACTATCATATACACTTCAGGCTCAACAGGCCAACCGAAAGGCGTAATGATTAGTCATCAAGCTGCTCTGACTTCTATTAACTGCTTGTGTGAAGGTTTTAATGTGCAGCCTAGCGATCGCGTATCAGGTCTGTTTCCTATCTATTTTATCGGCTCATTTTTTGATATTTTCATGCCAATTAAGGCAGGAGCTACACTAGTTTTAGTTCCTCCAGAACTCTCAGTGTTACCAGTAGAATTAAGCAAGTTTACTGAAAATCAACGCATCACAATTTGGTCTTCAGTCTCATCATTGCTCACCCAACTTGTACTCCGGGGAAATTTAGACAAGTATAAACTACCAGATTTGAGAATAATTATATTTGGTGGCGAGATATTCCCCCAAAAATACCTACGTGATATGATGAAAGCCATTCCCCAGGCTAGTTATTATCAACTCTATGGTTCTACAGAAGCATTCCCTCGTACCTATTATTTACTTGATCAAAGTTCTCCAGAACTGCCAAAAATTCCCATTGGTAAAGCCTTTAATAATATTGATTTATTTGTGGTGAATGAAAAAAATCAAATTGTTAATCCAGGGGAAAGTGGGGAACTTTGTATGCGGGGTTCATCACTCATGAAAGGATACTGGAAAATGCCTGAAAAAACCAAAGAGGCTCTAGTTCCCTATGTATTTAATCCTCACCTAGGTGAAGAAATTGTCTTCCGTACTGGCGATATAGTTCAACAAGATATAGATGATAACTATATCTATGTAGGTCGGAGTGACCACCAAATCAAAAGCCGGGGATACCGGATTGAACTAGGAGAAATCGAGAGTATCCTTTACAGCCATCCAGATGTTGAAGAAGCAGTAGTTCTTGCTATTCCTGACGAGCAAATCAGCAATCGTATTGACGCTATAGTTGTCATCAAAGAAGGTAGTAACCTGAAACAGAACGAGTTGCAATATTTTTGTGCAGAGCGTATTCCTAAATACATGATTCCTGAGAATATTGAGTTTCGTAGTACCTCTTTACCTAAAACACCCACAGGCAAAAGTGATAGAAATTTACTACGCACAGCAGCAATTGAGAACAATTCAAAAGTATTAAAAACAGTTTGACAAGGAGATTGATAATTATGCCTATAAACAACTACACCGATGCAGAGATTGAACAAATAATTAAAGAACATATTGTGCAGAAGTTTATGTACAATCGCCCTGATGCCACTTTGTCAAATGATATCCCCTTAATTTTGGAAGGTATTATTGACTCAATGAGTCTTTTTAAGCTGGCTAATTTCTTGGAAGAGAAATTTGGTTTTACTTTCAATCCAGATGAATTTTCAACAGAGAACTTTGAAACAGTTAACGCTGTCAAGTCTTTGGTTATAAAAAAAATGTAAGCCCTAAATAAACATGGTATTTACAGAGTTTCGTTTTTTATTTTGCTTTCTGATTGTGTTCTGCATCTATTGGGCTTTGCGGAAACACAATCATCGTAAATTTTGGTTGCTAGTCTGTAGTTATAGCTTCTATGGTGCTTGGGATTGGCGATTCCTGTCTTTGCTCTTGCTCTCGACAGCCATTGGTTACTTTGCTGGTTTGATGCTATCTAAACCACAGGAGCAAGACAGCCAATTAGTAGAGAAAGGAGAAACTAAAAATAGATGGATAAAACTATTTTCTGGGGATTGGGATACCCTGCTTGCTAAACCACTAAATCAGAAGCAACGCCAAGCATGGTTAGCACTCTGTTTAGTATGGAATCTAGGAATATTAGGATTTTTTAAATACTATAATTTCTTTGCTGATTCGGCATCAAACTTATTAACTTTTTTGGGGCTACCTGTTAACTTAACAACCCTGGAAATTATTCTGCCAGTAGGCATTAGTTTTTACACTTTTCAAATTCTCAGTTATTGCTTTGATATCTATCTAGGCAAACTCAAAACCACACGAAATTTTGGTGATTTTGCTCTGTTTGTAGCTTTTTTCCCTCAATTGGTTGCAGGGCCAATTGTCCGTGCATCTAGCTTTTTACCTCAACTGCTAACCCCCAAAACCATCAACGAGGTTGATATAAGGGGATGTTTAATGCTGTTTTTCGTGGGATATTTCAAGAAAGCGTGCATTGCAGACAATCTCTCTCCCTTAGCAGACCAGTATTTTGCCAATCCAGAAATTTATACCGTCTTGAGTTGTTGGTTTGCAGTTATTGCTTTTGTTATACAAGTATACTGCGACTTTTCCGGCTATTCAGATATGGCGATCGCCTGTGCAGGTTTACTGGGATACAAGCTACCTCTCAACTTTAATTTCCCCTACTTTGCCAGTAATATTACAGACTTCTGGCAACGTTGGCACATCACTCTCTACAATTGGCTGCGCGACTATGTATATTTCCCTTTAATGATCAAGTTCCGCAAAAATCAATACATAGAACTGCTGGCCTACGGAAATATTTTAATTACCATGCTCCTATCAGGACTCTGGCATGGAGCAGCTTGGCATTTTGTAGTTTGGGGAGGATTGAACGGAATTGCTTTAATTTTTCACAAGCAATGGTCAATGTGGATTGCTCCCTATAAGCAACTTTTGCCACTGCGAAATATATTAGGTATCCCTCTCACCTTTTACTGGGTTTGTGCCTCTACCATCTTCTTACGGAGTAACGATTTGGCCAGTGGTCTGCAAGTGGAGAAATCTTTTGTATTCCTCAATTCCTCCGGTTCGCAAAATCTAGACCTGCAAATGGCATGGATTTTTATCCCTTTAATTATCATGCACTGGGCTAACTATAAAGGTTGGTTCAGAGATTGGTGGGAAAAAATTCCTCAATGGAGTTTTGCAGTTTTCTATGGGGTGTTAGTTTCCACAATACTTCGGTTTATCGCTATAAGTCCTCAACCCTTTGTCTACTTCCAGTTTTAGCGTAGTTAGTATTCAACTAACAATTAATTATATTTCATATCCTAAAAATTATGAAAATCGCCTTCTTCGATTATCCCATGACCCTAGCCGAACCTCCTAAAACCGGGGGAGTGCGCCTAGTATCCTATGCCTTAGCACTGCGTTTAGCTCGTGCTGGTCATGAGGTTTTATTCTATGGTTCTAAAGGTAACTATCAAGAATTAGAATATAAAGAAGATGGCATCACCTATCGCCGCATCCCCGAATCATGGCTTGATAAAATATTAGATACATTCAGCTTGCTTGATAGCTGGAATATCTCTAATCCTCAAAGACCTTTTTATGCCTCCACATTATTTTTTCCTGAATTTTACCGACAAGTCGCCAAGGATATTCAAGGACAAAAATGTGATGTCATCCACATGAACATTGTTCCTCAATTTGTTCCCTTGATGCGTGCTTATAATCCCCAGGTGAAAATTGTCTTACATATACATAGTGATTTTCTCCCGTTGTTAGATCCAGTCATAGTAGAAAAGCAGATTAAGTCTATCGATTTGGTCGTTGGATGTAGTAATTACGTGACAAATCAGGTTCGTAAATATTTACCACACGTTAATAGTCAAACTCTTTACAACGGTGCAGATACTCATCACTTTAGTATCCCTAATAATTACAACCGAGAAGCTAAGAAAAAAAAGATTAAACAAATTCTATTTGTCGGCAGAATTTCACCGGAAAAGGGTGTACATATTTTAATTGATGCCTTTAATAAAGTAGTATCTAAATATCCTCAAGTAGAACTAAAACTTGTAGGAGCAGAAAACGCATTAGTGCCGTGGTACATACTGGATAAAGAAGATCCACAAACTCAAAAGCTTCGTCCTTATTATCAAGGTAGTTATAGAGCGCAATTGCAAAAGCGAATTGCTGCTAGTGCAGCTAATTCAGTTTCTTTTTTGGGTAAAATTCCCCATTTTCAGCTATTAGAATATTATCAACAAGCAGATATATTTATTTTTCCCTCTGTCTGGAATGAACCATTTGGGATGCCGGTTGTAGAAGCAATGTCAATGGGATTGCCCGTGATTACTACCCGTGGGGGTGCTTTCCCCGAACTGGTAGAGGATGGGAAAACAGGGTTATTGGTCGAACGCGGGGATGTAGAGGCTTTAGCTGAGGCAATGCTGCGACTGCTTTTAGACGATAACCTCTGTCAAGCAATGGGAGGCGAGGGCAGGCGGCAAGCAGTCGAAAAGTTTGATTGGAATCATCAGGCGGATCAGCTTTTACACCACTATCAGACAATGATGAAAAGTCTAACTACATCACTGAGGAGTTAATCATGTTGGCAAGCCTAGAAAAAACGCCACTGACTATTTTCCGTGAAATGAAACTGTTTATCATTGTTTGGGTGGGGCAACTTATTGCATCTATTGGTACTACCATTAGCGCATTTGCTTTGGATGTTTGGGTTTACGAACAAACGGGTTCTGTCACCCAATTTGCTTTAATTGCCCTTGCCAATACTTTACCCCTGATTTTACTTGCTCCCGTAGCTGGGTTATTCGTGGATCGGTGGGATCGTAAATGGACAATGATTATCAGCGATTTATTGGCAATTTTACCAACTGTGGCGATCGCTATTTTATTGCTCATCGGTCGGTTGGAAATTTGGCACATTTACTTAGCCAATACCTCCAGTGCTGTCTTTATGGCTTTTCAAATGCCAGCTTTCATTGCTTCCATCACTCTCCTAGTGCCAAAACAGCACCTTGGTCGGGCTAATGGAATGCTGAGTTTGATGAACGGTACGGCGCGACTTGTCGCACCACCTTTAGGTGGTGTCCTGCTAGGACTGATTTCTCTGCAAGGGATTATTGCGCTGCATATAACCACCATCTTTTTGAGTATTGGTATCCTCTTGCTGCTTCAGTTCCCTCAATCCAGAACTCCTGATATTACCAACGAAGGAAGTTCCTTTCTCAAACAAACAACCTATGGCTTTACCTATTTATTAGCTAGGCCAGGACTACTAGGAGTATTAATCATCTCAGCTTACAGCTTTTTTCTTGTAGGAGGTGTTCAGGTCATCACTACACCCTTGATATTATCTTTTGCGCCTGTAACGGTTTTGGGGACTATTATTTCCCTCTTTGGCGTAGCTATTTTAGCAGGTGGCTTGCTGATGGGTATCTGGGGCGGTCTAGAGCGTAACATGAATATGATTTACGGCTGTATGCTTCTCACGGGTGTGTTTCTGATTGTCGCCGGTGTGCAAGCTTCTATTTTTGTCTTTATTGTTGGCATCTTCTTATTCTTTTTGCTCCGACCAATCATTGCTAGTTCAACCCAAGCTATTTTTCAGGCAAAAGTAGAACCATTAGTGCAGGGTAGAGTCTTTTCAATTAAAGGCGCGATCGAAGCTGTCGGTTTACCTCTTGGCTATATCACAATAGGCCCCCTGGCAGAAAAGGTTTTTGAACCTTTAATGGCTACTGATGGTTTCTTGGCAGGTAATATCGGACAAATTATTGGTGTCGGTACAGGTCGGGGGATGGGGCTTCTGTGCATCATCATGGGAATCTTGACTATTTCCGCAACCTGTATTGCTTACTTCTTCCCTCGTCTGAGACTTGTAGAAGATGAACTACCTGATGTGATTGATGAAGTAGCGTTGGCTACACCCGCCGCAGACATCCCTGCTATGGCGAAGTGATAAAAAGTATATGCAGTATATTTTCAAGCTATATTTGCCTCTACTTAAGTGATACAGTGATAGAAAATTTTCAACGTATTTACGTATCTACTATAAAATATGCAAGCTGAAGTGATTCGCAATCAAGCATTAAAAGATACCAAATCTCCATTTTCGTCTTTCATTCAATTTTGGGAGAGTGTGAGAGCGATCGCAAGGCCTTACTGGTATCCAACAAAGCCAGGTGAAAGAGCATTTTCAGATGTGATTGGTGCTTGGGGAATGCTCTTGCTGTTGTTATTCTTAATAATTGCACTTGTAGCTACGACTGTTTTGAATAGCTTCATTAATCGTTATTTACTCGATACCATCATTAAAGATAAGGATCTTTCTAAGTTTGTAAATATTTTATGTTTTTATGGTTTAAACCTTTTATTAGTAACTCTGTTGGTAGGGTTTTCTAAATTTGTCAGAAAAAAAATTGCTCTTGATTGGTATCAATGGCTAAATAATCATATTTTATCAAAATATTTAAGCAATCGAGCCTATTATAAAATCAACTTTAAATCTGAGGTTGAAAATCCAGATCAACGACTATCTCAAGAAATTGAACCTATTGCCAGTAATTCTCTCCGCTTTTTAGCTACGTTACTAGAAAAAGTTCTAGAAATGATAGCTTTTTTAATCATTCTTTGGTCAATCTCTCAGCAAGCTGCAATTATTCTAGTTACTTATACATTTATAGGTAATTTGATTTCCCTCTACTTAACTCAAGAATTAAATAAGATTAATGGAGAAGAACTTGAATCGAAAGCTAACTACAGTTATGGACTGACTCACATTCGGACTCATGCTGAATCCATAGCTTTTTTTCAGGGAGAGAACCAAGAACTAAATATTATTAAACGTAGATTTTTGATATTAATTAAAAGTGCTAAAGATAGAATTGGTTGGGAAAGAAATAACGATATTTTCAATAGAGGATATCAGGCTGCAATTCAAATATTTCCATTTATTGTATTCGGTCCTTTAGACATTAAAGGAGAAATGGAATTTGGTGAAATTAGCCAAGCCGCTATAGCTTGCAGTCTGTTTGCTACTGCTCTGGGAGAATTAATTAATGAATTTGGGACTTCTGGAAAATTCTCTAGTTACGTTGAGCGTTTATCTGGGTTTTCAAATGCGTTAGCAGATGCTACCAAAAAACCAGAGAATGTCAATACCATTAAAACAGTAGAAGACAACCGATTGGCTTTTGAAAATGTCACCTTACAAACTCCTAACTATGAGCAGGTGATTGTTGAAGATTTATCGTTGTCTGTGCAACCAGGAGAAGGTTTATTGATTGTTGGGCCGAGTGGTCGAGGTAAAAGTTCTCTGCTAAGAGCGATCGCTGGTTTGTGGAATGCGGGAACTGGTCGTTTGGTTCGGCCTCCCCTGGAAGAGGTATTGTTTTTACCCCAACGTCCTTACATTATTTTGGGAACTTTACGCGAACAGTTGCTTTATCCTCATACAAATCGTCAGATAAGCGATGCAGAACTCAAAGACGTTTTGCAACAAGTTAACCTGCAAAACTTGGTAAGTCGAGTCGATGGCTTTGATACAGAAGTTCCTTGGGAAAATATATTATCCCTTGGAGAACAACAACGCTTGGCATTCGCACGGCTATTAGTGACCCGTCCTAGCTTTACTATATTAGACGAAGCAACCAGTGCTTTAGATTTGACAAATGAAGGAAATTTATATCAACAGTTACAAGAAGCGAAAACAACGTTTATCAGTGTTGGACATAGGGAAAGTTTATTTAATTATCATCAATGGGTTCTGGAACTTGCACAAGATTCTAGTTGGCAACTCGTGACTGTGCAGGATTACCGGAATCAAAAAGCAGTTGTTAGTATTCCTTCCGCAAATCCTTAAATAAAAATAGGCTCGTCTTGAGTGTTTTAAGCAAATTCCAAGACCAATTAATGATCGCTAGTTCCAAGCAGCAAATATTTAGATAAGATGCTCTCTCAGCACTCTATTGAGCCGTGCTGACAAGTTGCTTCCAGGCTTTAACTGCTGTCTGTAAACCCTTTGGTAAATTGTTTTGGGAAATATCGTTATACTGCACCGTACCTTTGCGGCTAGTGAGAGTATACGTAATATAATCAGCCGCACCTCTAGACGCTGGATAACTCAGATTTTGAAATTCTCCTTGTGCGCGGTTGATGACTCTTTGAAATTGACGTACCTGTGCTGAAGTCACCCGACGCACACTCCGTTCAGAATCATTAGCATCACCAATCCGCACCCGAATTAACCTACCATCATTAAGTAATACTGTTTCGTAGGTTCTACCAATAAAGCCACCACTAGATATTTGTCGAAACACCACATTTCTATCTAAAGGTGGCGGTAACTCATTAGCAGGAATCGGTACTGGACGAAGAGTGCTAGAATTATTCTCTTTGCGTCTTACAACAGATCCAGTTTCGTTAGTGTGATAAATCCACCTTTGTTGACCACTAGTAACCACAACTCGCCAACCAGGAACTAAAGCTTGAGTACAAAATTCATCTGGTCTTGGTAGTTCCAAACAACCATTACCCCAAGTTTTACGAATAGAATCAGTAATTTTGAGTTTTTTTGTAGCAATCCCCTCTCTGCGCTTGATATCTTGCAAGACTGCGTTAGCTACTGCTCGTGGTAAAGGCTCTGATTTAACGTTTTGTTTAACGACTTCCTGGGGAGTCTCTACTAAAAAATTGCTAGGTAAAGCAGAGGCATTTTGAATCAATATGAAACCACTACTAACAGATAAAATACCACTCAACATTACAGCAGTAAAAATTCGAGCTTGTTTAGCATGAAAATGAGTTTTCAGCATAAGATTGTTAGCTAACAATATAACTGATTTGATCATATTTTGCGCCCAACGGCTGTAGCTACCGGCTTTAAGCTAGCAACTAAATTCACCATATCTTCTAAAGATAGGGCTTGACGAGCATCAGACACAGATTTTTCTGGTTCTGGGTGACACTCAATAATTAATCCATCTGCACCACAAGCTACAGCAGCTTTAGCCAGAGGTGCAACTAGTTCCCGTTTACCGACAGCATGGGAAGGGTCTACAATCACGGGTAGGTGAGTAATTTGCTTGAGGGCGGCTACAGCAGCTAAATCTAAGACGTTGCGGGTGTAAGTATCGAAGCTACGGATACCCCGTTCACACAGCACTACATTAGGATTACCGTGGCTAACAATATATTCAGCCGCCATGACAAATTCTTCAATAGTCGCAGCTAAACCGCGTTTGAGTAATATTGGTTTACCAGCTTGTCCCAAGGCTTTCAGCAAGTCAAAGTTTTGCATATTGCGGCTACCGACTTGTAGCATATCCACATGGGCGGCGACTACCTCGATTTGGGAAATCGCCATGACTTCAGTGATAACTGGGATATTGTAGCGCGATCGCACCTCGGCTAAAACTGCCAATCCTTCTTCTCCCATTCCTTGGAAAGCATAGGGCGAAGTACGCGGTTTGAAAACACCACCACGCAAGGCTTGTACAGGTGCAGCCGCTATATTTTGGGCGACTGTCTCCATTTGTTCTAAGCTTTCTACTGTGCAAGGACCACCGATAATTACTAAGTCTTCTCCACCGAAAGCCACTGTTTCGGTAAGTTTAACGATTGTCTGATGATTGGAATGCAATTGGGCAACTAGTTTGGCCTGAATCATGATTTTAATCTCCTAAAAATTTGAGGATTGGGAAGAAATTCTTCCTTGTCTAGCTTGTAAAAAAAAGCCCAGAACCTTTGACAGTTCCGGGTGCGTATGATTTATCAGCATGACGCTATTTACCCGGAACTTGCTCTAGGCCAAAAGTAAAAGCTATAAAACCAGTTACTGGAATAAGTCATCATGATGAGATTTTGCTCCTTAAAAACACAAAAACCGCAGAGTTCGCTCTGCGGTTCACCTGGCGGTTTCCATTAGGAAACTAATTCACCGCCGGTGAACCGCCTTCAACCAAAAATAAAAGTAACGAGTGCTGCTGAACATTTTTGAAATGGTAAGCTAGATAGATTAATGTACAACTTATATTAAGAGTAAACATAACAGAAGGTTTTGGTAGCGTCAAGGCCAGTCAAAAACCCAAAAAAGCGATAAACTCATTAGCAAGTTTGGAAATTACAACTAGATTGTATACAAACTAGATAACGAGTTACGGATTAATATTTATAGGCATCCCATATCATTCGTGAGAGCCAAGAACCCCCATTTCTCCAGAAAAGAAAGGTTGCCCAGTCTCCCATTTCTCACAAATCAAATAGGATTGCTATATGTCTAGAGTTATATAAATTTTATTTTTAGGTAATTGTGATGAGGTATATCAGCAAAACAAGATGAAAAATACCACCCCTGATGATAGTGGTAATTATAACCAAATTGTGCATCTATCTAATCAACTTTTAAGCACAACTTAGTTCAATTATGCCCAGGTCTAAAATCTTCACTAAACCTTTTGATACTCACGATGTTTACCCTTGTCCAGTCTGTCGAGTCGGCAAAATTTCCCATATACCATTGATGGAAGCTATGGGTTGTGATTTTTGCCATGAAATTTTTACTATTAATGTAGAACAACAACAAATTAAAATGCCTTCTCGACAACCGCCATTAATTTGGCGATGGAATGGATTGAATTGGTCAGAAGTCCAATTAGAGGGTGTGGAATTAGGTTTGGGTTATGTCTTAGCAGCAATTAGTTTTGTAGTTCTGCCCACTTTCTTAATTGGGATAGTAGCTTATTATTTTCCTCCTCACCCTCATGATCCTATTAGTTGGTTGCCTTATATCTGGACAATATTCACTTTTTTGTCGCATTTATCAATTATTATTTGGATTTTTATAGAAATTTATCAAATACCAATAGCTGTATATTTGCAAGCATTGAATAGATGGAGAAATAGACAAATGGAAAGATAGGGAAAAATTACGCATTGATGAATATATCTATCAAGATGAGTATAGCGATCGCCTACAATGGGGTAACGCATCATTAAAATTTCTTAGCTGTTTCGTATAAAAAGATTCTCTATTAAAACATCTTATGAGCGAACTGGAGCGATATTATAGGGTATTAGAATTAGAACCTGGTGCGACCCTTGAGGAAGTTAATCAGGCTTATAAAGATTTGGTGTTTGTATGGCATCCAGATCGTCTACCTAAAGATAACCTCCGCTTACAACAAAAAGCACAAGACAAGCTCAAAGCAATTAATGAAGCGCGTGAAAGATTGCGTTCTTTGAATGGTAAAAACCAAAATATTTATCATTCTTCATCACCTCAACCTCAAAACCCATCCCCAAATAACTACCAGCCACCCAAGCAAAATTCAGATTTAAGTGGTAAAGACTTCAGCAGAGCAAATTTAAGTAACAAAGATTTATCCGGCAGAAACCTCAGTTATGCTAACTTAAGCGGTGCTGACTTGAGTGATACTTTCATGCACAAAGTTATTCTTAGAGGTGCAGATTTATCAGAAGCTAATTTATTTAGAGCCAATTTGCTTTTAGCTGACTTAAGAGAAGCCAATTTACGCGCGGCTAACCTAATTGGTGCGGATCTTAGCGGTGCGGATTTGCGGGGTGCTGACTTAACAGGGGCGCGGATTCGTTCAGGCGATCGCCTACTGGTAAAATTAATTGGTGCGAATTTAGCAGGTGCAATTATGCCTGATGGACTTGTGCATAAATAGTCATTAGTCATTAGACATCTTGCGTAAATGCTGAAGCTGTCATGTTGAGCGAAACATCTCAAAGATTATATATTTCATTCAAAATGACGCATCTCATTTTCGGACTTTTGCAAAAGGTCTATTAGTCATTGAACTTTAGATTATTCAATCCAAAATCTAAAATCTAAAATTCCCAGTCCCCAGTCCCCAGTCCCTATTATGAATATTGCAATTATTGGGTGCGGCTACGTTGGTTATGCTATTGCTAAATATTGGCAGCAAAATTCATCCTTTAACGTTACTGTCACTACAACTACACCTGAACGTGTATCAGAACTACAATCTATCTCACAAAAAGTTATAGTTACCAAAGGTGATGATTTAGAAGGATTAAAATCAGCTACAGAAAATCAAGATGTTGTTCTGTTAAGTGTTGGGGCGAAGAGAGGTAGATCATATCAAGAAACTTATGTCAATACTGCTAATAATTTAGTAGCTATTCTCCAACAAAATACCACTGTCAAACAAATAATATATACAGGTAGCTATTCTATTTATGGTGATAGGGATGGCGAGTGGGTAGATGAAGAAACGCCAGCTAAACCTATTACTCCTAATGCAGAAATTATGAAAGCGACAGAAGATATTTTACTAGCGGCTGATAGTGAAAGTCTGCGCGTTTGTATTGTGCGATTAGGGGGGATTTATGGGACTGGTAGAGAATTAATCAAAATATTTAGTAGAGTCGCTGGTACAACTCGCCCTGGTAATGGTAGTGATATCACAAACTGGATTCATCTAGATGATATTGTAGGGGCTATAGAGTTGATCAGACAGCACCAACTACAAGGTATTTATAACTTAGTAGATGATGCCCATCTCACTAGGAAAGAACTACTAGATACTCTGTTAACAAAATATAACTTACCCTTAGTATCGTGGGATGATTCAATTAAGAGCGATCGCCAATATAATGTTACAGTTTCCAACCAAAAAATTAAAGACGCTGGTTATCAGTTAATCCATCCCCAAATGATTTTTTAGCAACTACCAAAACCTGGGAATTATGCAAGCATCTCCACCCACGCAATTTTATACTTGGCAGAATTATAACTGTGCATATAAAGTCTATCAACCCGATAAATTAAACACTGAAGCTATTCCCTTATTATTAATTCATCCTATTGGCGTGGGTTTATCTGGGAAATTTTGGCAACGTTTTGTCAGTGAATGGTTTAGTCAGGGAAACCACAATGTTATTTACGCTATTAGTATTTTTTATACGGAGAACTTAGTGTGGTAAATTGACGCTTACTAGCTGACTATACTCAAAATCAGCTAACTTTATCGTAAACTTTATATAAAGAACTAGTAAAATTACATAAACGATTCACTGCTCACCAACTAGATTTTTTCAGAAAAAATTCTTTATAAGCTTGATTATGTCTAGATTTAGTCGAAAAAACTACCAGACTCTGCAATATATTTTTTCTGTAAAGGGTCGAACTATTACTTGTGGACTATTTTCTGTAAAGGGTCGAACTATTACTTGTGGACTAAGTAAATTTATCCTAAAGTATTGAGTGTTCAAATGAGGAACATACGGAGTCAAGTTTCGCTTATAGATGAAATCAAGACACAAAGAAAGTAAATTCTAGTATAAATGCTGAGACTGTTTGTGTGCGATCGCGGCAAGGATGCTCATCAAAGGCTCTTGCGTGTATGTATTTATAAGCAACTTTATCCTGAATCTTCAATTGGACTATTTACTGCAATAAATAAGTAATTTCACAGTCAAAATCCACGGTTGTTGATGTAGCGAGATTAACCAATGAAAACTTCTTTCTTTTTCCAGGCAACACTCACAACAGTAGCTGGTACTCTGTCTGCTCTAGCTATATCGACAAGTGCTAACGCTGCTACTTTTGTTGATACTGAGTTATCTTTACTTGTTGATGTATCTGGTAGTATAAGCACCAGTGAATTCAACTTGCAAAAACAAGGCTATGTAGATGCTTTTAATAATGCTGATCTTTTCAACAACTTTATCTCAAAGGGAGACATCGGCAAGATTGCTGTTAACTTAATCTATTGGTCTGGTACTACTCAGCAGCAACAGTCTGTAGGCTGGACACTAATTGATAGTGTGGAAGCGTCCCAAAATTTTGCCAATGCAATTAGTGCGACAACTCGTCCCTTCAGTGGAAGTACGGTCATTGGCTCTGCCATCAATTTTGCTACCCCCCTTATCTTTAATAATGATTTTGACAGCACACGCCAAGTAATTGACGTGTCTGGTGACGGTACAAGCAACGCAGCTAGTACAGCAGCTGCCCGCGATGCTGCTTTAGCAGCTGGCGTTGATGCCATCAACGGTCTAGTCATTGGTAACAGCACATCTCTATTCAACTTTTATGACGATAACGTCAAGGGCGGTGCTGGTGCTTTTGTTTTACAAGCCAATACATTCGCAGATTTTGCTAGCACAGTTGAACAGAAACTCAAGAGAGAAATTATTAGTACACCTCCTATTACCTCTGTTCCCGAACCTGCAACTCTCATTGGCTTACTGGGTCTAGGTGCTTTCGGCGTAACCACCAAACTCAAGCGTCATCAAAAACAGGCAGTTAAGTGCTAACAAGAGAAATTTGACTTGAAACTGTACGTTGATCACTGTCGTGTTTAAGAATCAGCAACACGGCAGTTTTTATTTTTGCCTAACACTACTGAAATTAGCTTGACGTTCTGATGTTGTAAGTCCTAAGAATCAATTTATGGTCAACTGCCCCACCCACAAGGGTATGGGGCTTGTAACTGACCGAGAGAATCGGTCGAAACATCTGGCATATTGACTGATGCCTGCTCCTCTGTCCCTTGGGTAGAGGAGAGAATATAGTCATCCCTGATATTCTTCGCAGCATTGAGATCCGCGTGTGTCCGATGTCCACAATTTTTGCAATGGAATCTAGACTTGTGGCGGTTTGTCCGTCGAATGTGCTTACAAATATTGCACTTCTGAGACGTGTAACGAGGATCTTGGTGAACTACTCGTTTACCCAATGCTTCTGCTTTGTAACTCAGGAATTGCTCTTGTTGGTAAAAAGCCCAACTACCCAACCATTTATTCATTTTCTTGCCTCGGCGCTGTGTGCGAATGCTGGACAAGTCCTCTAGTACAAAAACTGCTACTCCTGGTTGGTTGGCTAACTTTTTACTGACACAATGATTCGTATCCTTCATGAACCGCTTCTCACGTCCAGACATCGCTTTTAAGCGATGTCTGGCACTACGAGTGCCTTTTTGTTGGAGTTGACGACGATTGTATAAGTAACGTCTTTGTACTTTTCTAATCTTAGAAGAACTGAAGAATTGACCGTCACTTGTAACAGCTTGGTGATATAAGCCTCTGTCAATTCCTTGAATCTGTCCTTCTATTTGTTGCGGATCTTCTGTCTCAAAAACCAATCTCACCCAGAATTGCTTGGTGTTTTTGGTATAAGTTACAGTTGCTCCACAAAAATCCCAAGTTTCAAAAACTTCTCTGAAATATTCAGGCACATCAAGAATTAAAGTAACTCGTTTACCAATACAACTAAGAGTTAGTTGCTTCCCTCTTAGTGTCATTGTGCGCTTATCGTACCTTAATCCTGATGTTGGCTTTTTCTTGGGGATACCTTTAAATTTTGTGGCTTTGATGGACTCAAGCGCATTATCTCGAACTGTTTGCAACAAAGCAGAAGGCACACTTGGAAACTGAACCCTTAACAGGTGATACAGTTCCTTGTGTGCCTTGTTTTTGTTATAGGTGCTGTTAGCAATAGCCCAGTCAACGTGTGCGTTAAATATCTCTGCACACTGATTCATTAGAGGTAAAAACCTTTCTGATGGTAATTCAACTGGGATGCTAACAGTACGTTTCATGTGGATTCTACTGGCTTGTAGTAAGCAATAATTACAGCTTCGTAAAGAGAGTTTTCTTGTTGATATACTTCAGTATCAACCAACTCCCAATCAGGAATTTCTGAATTTAATGAGCAAGTTTTTTGATGATGCTCCTTGATGAATTTCAGGCTATGTTCTGGCGAGTTCATCATTGGCATAGTTGGTAAGATATTCTCGTCTGAGAACCCTGGCAAGGCTTGTAAAATGCAAAGAGTTCTAGGTTTATTTTCTGTGTAGAAATCTTTTAAAAACTGGTTCATATTTAATCCACCTTGTTTGTGCAGTACCAGCGACCTTTGCGTTGAAAGACTTTGAATTTTTGCCCGTACAAATGCCAAGCGCATTCTCTTTGTGCTGCTTGCCAACTTTTTGCATTTAATGAAATTACAGTTTCTTCCGGTTGTTCCTCCGGGTCTTCTAAATATTCGGATCTGAATATACTGCCTTTTGCATCTGCTGCAACTCTCCGCCCATCCGAAAGTTGCCAAATATAGTAGATACCACCACCTATTAACGCTGTTCCGACTAAAATAAAATACACCCTACTCCCGCAGTCCCAGCACACAAAGCCACAGGGGCTAAAATTGCTGGGTTGGCTTGTGAGGGTTTAACACTGGCCGAAAGACAGAAAGACGCAAGAGCAACGCTTACTGTTATCTGCTGTAGAATTTTCATGTTGACCTACCAACACTAGGTTGACCAAGCCCAGGATGTTAACGGCATCGCTGGGCATTTTTGTGTAAGATTACTATATCACACTTTTTATATGTTTTATTGATATACACTAAAAATATGAAAATACTGTCAAGCTCACACGCTAAACATTGTCTGGGATACCACATCATTTTTTGTCCCAAGTACCGCCATCAAATCCTTGAAGGTGCAGTGGAAGTAGAATTAAAGCGCATCATCGGGGAAACCTGTAAAACCTATGGATGGATACTTCACGCATTGGAAATAATGCCTGACCACGTTCATGTATTCGTACAGGCAGATCACACCACCGCACCAGTAGAAATCGCTAAAACCATGAAATCAATTTCTGCTGTGCATATATTTAATACATTCAAAGACCTTAAAAAACGTCGCTTTTGGGGATCTGGAATGTGGAGTGATGGCACGTTTTACTCGTCTGTTGGCGGAGTCTCAGAAGAAGCAGTGAAGCGGTACATTGAGACTCAGAAACAGAGGGGTGACTCACTTACCCGTTCGCGTAGCGTTCCGAAGGAAAAGGATAATGCAACCTAGGAGGGGGCATCGTAGCTTGCTTCCCGCAGGGTACCCCCTCCTAGGTTGCCGCGCTTACATCCCCGCCCACAAGGGGATGGGGTTTTACGCGCGATCAATAAAAAGTTGGGTCATTCACTTTCTTCGGGTGGGAAGAAATTCGCCAAACTACTTTTTAAGGAATTACTAACGGAACTCTGTCCCCCTCCGGTGTTACAGTGAAAGATGACATTGCATAATCTTATGTCTTCTAAGACCCATTCTGAAATATAGCTTCAATCATTAGGCGCAGCATGGTCACCACCGCAGAAAAAACAAACATCGGTTACATTACCCAAATCATTGGTCCAGTTGTAGACGTTAAATTCCCTGCCGGAAAATTACCGCAAATCTACAACGCTTTGACCATCAAAGGCACTAACGAAGCTGGACAAAACATCAACCTAACCGTCGAAGTACAGCAACTTTTAGGCGACAACCAAGTTCGCGGCGTTGCTATGAGTTCTACTGATGGTTTAGTGCGTGGTTTGGAAGTTGTTGATACAGGCGCGCCCATCAGCGTACCAGTCGGTAAAGCTACCCTCGGTCGGATTTTCAACGTCCTCGGCGAACCCGTAGACAACAGAGGCCCCGTCAACAACGAGGAAACCTTACCCATCCACCGTGCAGCACCTAAACTCACTGAGCTAGAAACTAAGCCTTCCGTTTTCGAGACAGGAATTAAAGTTGTTGATCTGCTAACCCCCTATCGTCGTGGCGGTAAAATTGGTCTGTTCGGCGGTGCAGGTGTTGGCAAAACCGTGATCATGATGGAGTTGATCAACAACATCGCTACCCAACACGGTGGCGTGTCTGTATTTGCTGGCGTGGGAGAGCGTACCCGTGAAGGAAACGACCTCTACAACGAAATGATTGAATCTGGGGTAATCAACAACGAGAACCTCAACGAATCTAAAATTGCCCTAGTTTACGGTCAAATGAATGAACCACCCGGAGCAAGAATGCGGGTTGGTTTGTCTGGTTTGACAATGGCAGAATATTTCCGTGATGTGAACAAACAAGACGTACTACTGTTTGTTGACAACATTTTCCGCTTCGTACAAGCTGGTTCTGAAGTATCCGCACTATTGGGTCGGATGCCTTCTGCTGTGGGATATCAGCCAACCTTGGGTACTGACGTAGGTCAACTGCAAGAACGGATTACCTCCACCACCGAAGGTTCTATTACCTCCATTCAAGCTGTATACGTACCTGCGGATGACTTAACTGACCCCGCACCTGCAACTACCTTTGCTCACTTAGATGGTACAACCGTGCTATCTCGTGGTTTAGCATCTAAAGGTATTTATCC
This sequence comes from Nostoc sp. UHCC 0870, assembly GCF_022063185.1. NCBI lineage: Bacteria > Bacillati > Cyanobacteriota > Cyanophyceae > Nostocales > Nostocaceae > Nostoc > Nostoc sp. UHCC 0870. The sequence continues at coordinate 3,301,996 of NZ_CP091913.1, forward strand.
AGCAGTTGATCCTCTGGGTTCTACTTCCACCATGTTGCAGCCCAACATTGTTGGTGATGAACATTACAACACTGCGCGTGCTGTACAAGCGACTCTGCAACGCTACAAAGAATTGCAAGACATCATCGCCATCTTGGGTCTAGATGAATTGTCTGAAGATGACCGACTCATCGTAGCACGGGCGCGGAAAGTTGAGCGTTTCTTGTCTCAGCCCTTCTTCGTCGCGGAAGTATTCACAGGTTCGCCTGGTAAATACGTGAAGTTGGAAGACACCATCAAAGGATTCCAGAAGATTCTGTCTGGTGAATTGGATGAGCTGCCAGAACAAGCATTTTACTTGGTAGGCGATATCAACGAAGCGATCGCTAAAGCCGAAAAAATGAAAGGCTAAAAATTAGTGCTGAGTAATGAGTAATAAGTAATGAGTAATGAGTAATAAGTAATGAGTAATGAGTAATAAGTAATGAGTAAACTCTCTTTTTAACTCAGCACTCAGCACTCAGCACTCAGCACTCAGCACTGATAACTGATAACTGATAACTGACAACTGAAAACATGACCCTAACTGTCCGTGTAATTTCCCCAGATAAAACAGTGTGGGATGCAGAAGCTGATGAAGTGATTTTACCCAGCACTACCGGTCAGCTAGGTATCCTCAGTGGACACGCGCCACTATTAACTGCACTAGATACAGGTGTACTGCGAGTACGCGCTAACAAAAACCAACCTTGGCAAGCGATCGCACTTTTAGGTGGTTTTGCCGAAGTTGAAGAAAATGAAGTAACCATTCTGGTGAATGGTGCTGAACGCGGCGACAAGATTAACCTAGAAGAAGCTCGTACTGGTTATAGCCAAGCTCAAGCCAAATTGAGTCAAGTACCAGCAGGCGATCGCCAAGCTCAAATCCAAGCCAACCAAGCCTTCAAACGCGCCCGCGCTCGCTTTCAAGCTGCTGGTGGTTCGGTGTAGGATCGTCAAGATTGGGAATTGGCAATCAGTCCTTCAATATTGTAGGGTGAGTAGAGTTACTCACCCTATATTTTTGGGGTCATCAACTAATACGAGGAAAACTACTGTAATGGAAGAGTAATTATAAACTCTGTACCTTCTCCTAGAGACGAATTACAGTCTATAGAACCGCCGTGTTTTTCCACAATGATTTGATGAGCGATCGCCAATCCTAATCCTGTACCTTTACCAACACCTTTAGTAGTAAATAAATGGTCGAAAATTCGTTTTTTGACTGCTTCACTCATGCCCCTACCATTATCTTTAATGGTAATTGTTAAGTGCTGATTTTCTATCGCTGTGGTAATTATAATCAGATTTGGTTTTTTCTGTATTTCTGTATAGGTTCGTCCTATACTAGCTTCTTCTAAAGCATCAATTGCATTTGCTAATATGTTCATAAACACCTGATTTAATTGCCCAGGAAAGCATTCTATAGGAGGTAAATTACCATATTTAGTTACTACTTCAATGGCTGGATGTTGTTCGTTAGCTTTAAGGCGATGTTTAAGAATTAGGATAGTGCTATCAATACCATTATGAATATTAAAAGGTACTTTATAATCTTTATCTGCACGAGAAAAAGTTCTTAAACTATTACTGATATTTTTAATCCGATTAATTCCTTCCCGCATTGAACCAATAACTTTCGGTAAGTCTTCACGGATATATTCTAAATCGATGTTTGCAATTTCTTCTTGGATAACTGTACTAAGATTTGGATATTCTTCGTGATATAAGTTGAGTAAACCGAATATATCTTTAATATAATCTAGGGCAGGTTGAACATTGCCTGCTAGGAACGCAATGGGATTATTAATTTCATGGGCAACACCTGCAACTAAATTACCCAAAGCAGACATTTTTTCGCTTTGTACTAGTTTGATTTGGGTTTGTTGCAGTTCATTTAAGGCTTGCTGTGTCTGCTGATAAAGTTGAGCATTGGCTAGAGAAATTGCTGCTTGAGTGCATAGCAGGTTGAGGATTTCAATCCGTTCCTTTGTAAATACTCCTGTTAGCAAATTATTTTCTAAATACAAAATGCTAATGAGTTTACCTTGATTGACAATCGGCATACAAAGCATACTCTTGGGTAAATGTTTCACTATATAGCTATCTGCTTCCCAAGTGGTTGTTTTACTAATATCATCAACAATAATTGGTTGTAGTGTGCGTTTGACTGTATAAACAATTTTGGTAGGAACATCATGGCTGATATCCAGAGGCGTTGAGGTTAATTCTATGGTTTTTCCTGTTGCTAAATCTTCAAGATTACTCACAGCTACAACTATACAATGAGTTTCCTCTGGTAAAATCAGCGCGATTTTTTGTGCGCCGGAATTTTGCAACAAAACCTGCATCAAAGCAGTAATTAGTTTGTCTAAATGAATTTCACTAGATAAGACTTGAGAAGCTTTGAGAATAGCAGCAAAATCGAGGGTAAAAAACACAGTAGAACTACTAGATGAATCTAATAAATGACTACTGTAGTTAGTAATGGTAGTATCTACAATGGTTTCTAACGTATCGAGGTTAAGTTGTCGCTGTTGTAGAATTGGTTGTAGTAGTCGGGGATAATGTTTTTCTAAGTCATCGGTTTTGGCTTTAGCTCCCCAACGAGCATAGCAGTAATAGGCTTCTTGCAGATATATTTGGGCGACTTTTTCTTTATCCCAGTTGAGGTAAAACTTGGCTGCAAGTTCATTAGCCAATGCTTCATCTTGGAGAAAGGCGTTTGCTTTGGCTCTAGATATGGCAAGATCATAGAGAGCGATCGCCTCGATTTTATCACCCAAGATGGCATATCGTTCTGCCTCCACCAATTCCCAACGGTGTTGATGATTATATTTACAAACATCTGCCCAACTTTGCATCTTCGCTTGATTAGCTGCAACTCGTGTGAGTATCTGTTGTTGTTCTTCTTGATTTGCTTCTTTATAGAGTGACAAATGAATTAAAGAATCATAGAAGACATACACAGGAATGCTAAATTGGCTGATACCACCATCTAAATACTGCTCTACCAACCTTGACTGCTGGGCAGCTTGTCGGTAATAACCAAATAAGTACCAAAGAATAGTTTGATAGAAGTGCCAATGAAATAATCCTGTTATGTCTTGATTAGCCTGATGTACAGGTAGCTTTTGTTCTGCATGATAAATGTTGCCAGTTAAGCGTTCAGGAAATTGGTTTTCTCCCAATAAGTTCTCTACAGCTTGATAGGCAATTTCTAAATAATGCAGTGTAGTTTCTTGCCGCAGGGAACGGATACTTTGGGCATAAGCTGACATCTCAGTTGCTAGTCCAGTTAACTCTCGACCAGCAAAATAGGCATAGTGACAGTAAGCTTGGGCATTGAGTGCCGTACTTTCTATATCTCCGGTTTCTAGTCCACTGTGGTAGCCTGTAAGTAAGTGTGGTAATTGTTCATGTAGTGTTTCTTTCCAGTGAAATATAAAGCTGTAGACAATAAAGTAGGTTCTACATTGGAGAGTTTTAGATTCTAACTTTTGCAGCAGATTTAATGCTAGTTGTCCAAATTCATAGCCAGCTTCTAAACTTTCCATCTGACTGGACAAGATGACACCATAATCAGCATAACCATACACAGAAACAGCACAGTTACCATAAAGAATAGAAAATTCTACCTGCTTAAATATCAGCAAAAACATTAAGGCAGGTGTTGTTAGATAGGCAGAGGAAACCATATTAGTCATGATGGTCATACTTGCTAGGTAATGAGCATCAATCATCGAGGGTGAATTGAGTAAATTCAGAGGTGAATTTCCCCGCCATAAACGCATAGTGACTTCCCCGGCTCTGGTAATATCTGCGGGAGTTGGCTGGGGAGGAAATTCAATACCTAATAGTTGCAATACCTGCAAGCCAATACGAAGGGTAGTTAATGGATGTCCTTGGGATTTGGCCGCCATCATCCTCGTGACATAGACTGGAATGCTATCCAGTAATGTCTGAGTGTGTTGCAACACGATGGTAGCCCATTGCTCCATTTGCTTAAAGTCTGTATTGAGATAAGTGGCTTCAGTCACCTCAATATGCAGGGACAGGGTGAGGTTGTAGTGACTTTCCCAAGCATCATGGGGTAGTAAAGCAATACCTGTAGCGAAATACTCAACGGCTGCTGCATAGGCGGTGGCAGATTTAGCCTTGCGTCCCGCTATGAGATTTAACTGAGTCAGTTCTTCTAACTCTGACGGTTGCGTAATTAAAGTTCTGGCTGCGTTCAAATGGGTAACAATTTCAAACAATCGCTCTTCCCGTTCAGCATCTGAGGAATTGCATAACAATAATGTCCCTATTTTGTAATGGGTGAGTTGCTTTTGGTCATCTGGAATCAGTAAATAGGCGGCTTGTTGCACGCGATCGTGTAAGAATTTGTAAACAATATGATGAGAAGTATCTTGAGTTGGTATGTGTTCTGTTCCCACATAAAATTTATAAACTTCACTTTGGGGCAGAATCAAACCTTCGTGTAACCCATTCCACAGACAAGCTGCCGTTTCCATTGGCGACTGTTGAGCTGCGATCGCTAATGTGTTTAAATCAAATTGATTGCCGATACAAGCGGCTAACTTTAACACCTGTTGAGTTGATTCTGGTAGCCTCAACAATTGGAAGACCATAAATTTGACAACATCATCTGTCAATGCTTGCTGATTGATTTTGGCAATATCACATTGCCAACAGCATTCTTCAACGTTGAATATAATCAATCCATCTTGGTGTAATGCTTTGAGAAACTGGATGGCAAAGAATGGATTACCTTGAGTTTTTTGACTTACCAATTGTGAAAGTGGAAAGGCTAATTTTTCTTCACAACCCAATGTATCTGATACTAATTGATTTACTTTTAATTGGCTCAGAGGTTGTAAAGTAATTGAGTTCATAATTGCACCAGTTTTTTTAATATCGGCTAAAGTTGATATTAGTGGATGGACAGGAGATACTTCATTGTCTCTATACGCGCCAATTAATAATAAATATCCCGTATGTAATTCACCCATTAATAATTTGATTAATTTTAAAGATGTTAAATCTGCCCATTGCAAATCATCTAAAAAAATCACTAAAGGATGTTCTTTTATCGTAAAAATTTGAATAAAATTTTGTAATAGTAAATTAAATCTGTTCTGGGCAGCATCTCCTGTTACTTCTGGAGATGCTGGTTGTTGACCAATTATTTGTTCTAATTCAGGGATTACATCAATTATTACCTGGCTATTGTTTCCTAATGCTGCCAGAATTTTTAGTTTCCATTGTTGCAGTTGCCCTTCGCTTTCGGTTAATAACTGTATGATTAAATCCCTTAAGGATTCGACAAAGGCAGACAAAGGAATATTGCGATTAAATTGATCAAATTTACCTTTGATAAAATATCCCCGTTGGCGAATAATTGGTTTATGAACTTCATTCACTACTGAAGTTTTACCAATACCGGAAAATCCTGCAACTAGCATCATTTCACTATGAGGTGTGTGAGCATCAGTCACAGGGTTTTGTTCGCTGTTCCCTGCAACTCTCTCAAAGGCTTCTAGGAGTTGTTGGACAATGGTTTCTCTGCCGTATAACTTTTCGGGAATCATGAAGCGATCGCAAATATCATTCTTGCCAATCTCAAAGTCTATAATTTTACTTGTTGCTGTTAACTGAGTTAGACATTTTTCTAAATCATGGTTTAATCCCAAAGCACTTTGATAGCGTTCTTCAGCATTTTTCGCCATCAACTTCATCACAATATTACTCAATACTGGGGGAATTTCTTCACTCGTGTCTTCTAAAAGAGGTGGTTTTTTGGCAATGTGACAATGTACCAAGTCCATTGGTTCATTTGATTGGAAGGGTAACTGTCCTGTCAGTAATTCAAAAAATGTTACTCCCAGAGAATAGAAATCACTACGATAATCAATTCCCCGGTTCATACGTCCGGTTTGTTCAGGAGATATATAGGCCAGAGTTCCTTCTAAAATATTAGGACTAATAATACATTGGGTTTCTCTGGGTAATAGAGAAGCAATACTAAAATCAGTAAGTTTAATCTGTTTTGTTTGAGGATGAATCAGGATATTAGCGGGTTTAATGTCTTTATGAATAACGTGGTGATGATAAAGGTAATGGAGAATGCTGCATATTTGGAGGGCTATTTCTAGAAACTCCTTTAATTCCAATTTATTGGTTTTCAGATATTCCTTCAAGGAAATACCGCCAAAATCTTCCATTACTAATACATAGCTATTGCGATATGCTTCTAAACATAACGGACGCACAATACCTGGATGTTCTAGCTTTTGAGCAATGATGTACTGGTTACGAAATTGTAAAAGTTCAATAGAAGTTGGGTATTCTTGCCGCAGTAGCTTAATTACAACAGGTTTTGCATCTAAAACTCGTATACCTTGATAAACCTCTGTTTTCGTACCACGATAGAGCAATTGGCTCATCTGATAGCCAAAAATAGAAGGAGTTCCATCGCAGGTTGTTATCATGCTTCTTTTCCCAAACTGAAATCTTCTCTGGAGTTTGATTCAGATTAATCTGTACTCATCTAATATTGTTCCCAAACCAGCTGTTTTAGTTACTGTTGCTCAAATAAACATTACTTGAAAAATTAATACCCAATCAAAAATAAATAATCGGCAGTGATAAATACACCACTGCCGATGCAGATTTTTAACATCAATTAGGTAATTGTTATGGCTGTCAATCAAAATTTCCTAGCCGATAGGGGTTGTTCTAGGTAGCCATAGACTAGACGAGAAACTTGATTGATAAAACTCTTTGCTCTTGCATCACGAAAAGGCCTAGCCACCATAATACCTGCTAGGTAACGTTTGCCTGAAGGTGTTTGCACAATTCCCACATCTCCTAGCACTCTTCCTAGTGTGCCTGTTTTATGGGCAATCACTGCACCTTTACCCAACCCAACTGGTAATAAACTTCTATTTTTGCATTGCACCATAATGTCCATAACTTTGGTGTTACTGCTGCTACTCAGTAACTTATTATTAGAAATTAACGCTGCCACGCGTACCAAATCTTTGGCACTAGTTGTGTTAGTACCCTTAAAATCGCCTAGCAGATTGCGAATCACAGTATTTTGCAGTCCCCAACTACGAAACCTCTGATTCAATCTATTTTTGCCACCCAATCTATCAATCACCATATTAGTAGCAGTATTGTCACTGATAGTCATCATTCTGGTTGCAGTTTCCAAAAGACTAAACTTAGTCCCTGGTTTTCTATACTGCATATTTCCTGAACCACCAGTCATCAAGTCACGTCGCATTACCACTGTTTCATTTAGCTTGACTCTACCAGCATCAACTTCTTGGAATAATGCAACTAAAATGGGGAATTTAATCGTGCTAGCCGCAGGAAATATTTTCTCTCCATTGATGTCTAAATATTCTCCTGTCTCCATATCCAAGAAAAACATTCCCGGTGAGAGGGAACGGTAACGAGCCATCAATTTTTTGATTTCAGTATCAAGCTGAGAGATTTCTTTATTTAAAGGAATAACACCTGCAAAATTGGAATTATTACTGATAGGAATAAAAACTTTTTCTTCACTGGCAGTAGATATGAGAGTATCACTCTTCTCAATTGCCGACAGGTTGAGAATCCAGTTTGAGCCGGCCTCCCCTTTAACTACTAACTTGTCTGGAGAAGCCGTATAACCTTGCGCTAACTCAACTACGATTCTGGTAGTGTTATCGTCAACTTTGCCAACCCGAATTTCTTTTACTTGTGACCCAAAATTTTTGCGGATTGTATCACTTTTGAGGCTTGTTTGAGGGAGGTCAATGACAATTCTTGTCGGGTTATTAATTAAAAAAGCCCTCGGTTTAACTTCAGAATCAGTGGTGATGCTCAGTTGATTTTTAGCTGGGTTGAAGTTCCATGATTGCAGTCTAGCTGCATTGACTGGAGACGATAAAAGAACTGCGCCAAGTAAGCTGAGTAAGACAAGAGGTGATTTCATGTGTGTGAGTTGTGAGGAAGCAATAGAGCGTATGTGCCAGATTTTCTCAGGTTTGTTTAGGTTTTCCGGAAGAAGATCCAACAAGGGTGTACTTTTATGTATTTGCTGACATCGAGACGTTGGTCAAATAAAATAGTTCCAATGCGAAATCAACAAATCAGAGCGATATTTTTTAACAGCATGACAATACACCTGGAAACAGGTCTTGCCAAACTTAACAGATTTTATTAAGATTACAACAAATTGTGATCCCATAGTTGCCAAGTTGCTCTTTTTTTGGGGAATGAAGATAGAAGATAGAGTTTTTATTGGTTGGTTCAGGTGCAAGAACCCCACCCCCAACCCCCTCCCCGCAAGCGAGGAGGGGGCTATGATATAATTAATGCGATTAGTAGTAAATTTTGTATGTTTTTTATAATTTTGAAGGGTTTAAATTGACTTGTTTTATTGATCAGAAATATAAAATATTTTATATCGATATGTAAGGAGCGATACGCAAGGTAATATCAAAAAAAATATTTTTTAAAATAGGTAAAATTTATTAAATTTGGGTTAATTGACTTGATTTACCACTATAGTCATTAATCAGCAAAATGCTTATGTTTTTAATTGAAAAAAATTGCAGGACTCTTTAAGCTTTGAGAGCGAATTTCCAGAGCATAACTGCAATTATGGTGCATGGAAGGCGATCGCATCTCAATACGGTTAGGTTAAATATATCAGTAACAATATTTACAGTCATTGCGAGCAAAGCGATCGCAATGACCTTAACAAAAGCTTATTGGTAGCTAAAGTCCTCTGACAATGAGTAAGTATATCATGTGGTTTTCTTGGACAAATTATACTTAACCTCAATCTCAAAATTACTCTCCGCCGAGCCTTCTGTCAAAAATGGAATGCCAGTTTTACCACCCAACTTGATGCCAAACTTAACTGTTACCTCCTCAGCTTCAGGTAAATTCTTAAATGCACCAACAGCTAACTTGGCATAATCACGAATTTTGTCTTGAAAATCTTTAATATTCAGCGTGGGTAGACCATCACGGTATCCAGGCTCTTCCTCTTCTATTAATTCCGGGGCTGTCTTGGATTCTAGATAGATAGTGTATTCTTGATCATCATCTTTGATAATCAAACTTTGTATTTCTGACATTTAAGAGCCTCAGTTAGTTTTTTAGTTATTATTCTAGTAATATTACGTAAAAACATCTGCCAAATAAATATGGCTCGATATGCGCTGGTAATTGGCATTGCCAAGTATGAGAACTTCACTAACCTACCAAAAGCCGTCAACGATGCAGCACAAATCGCACAGCTACTAAGTCAACATGGTCGGTTTGATGTTGAGCCATTACCAGGGAAGTTAATCGAGAGTGATAATAGTTGGCAAGTCACACCTGATAAAAAGTTAGCGGGTAAAGACCTCGGACAAGCATTGAGAGTATTTTTGCTAGAAAAAGCCAAAGGTGCAGAAGCATTAATTTATTTTGCTGGACATGGCTTTGAAGCAACTAGCCTGACAGGAGAACCGAAAGGATATTTGGCGACATCTGATTGTAGTAAAGATGGACAAAATGCGATCGCCTTTGATGATTTCAACACCCTGATTAGTAAATCCCAACTTAGCAGCCTTGTGGTACTGTTGGATTGCTGTTATGCCGGGTCTTTACTAGAGAGAAGCTTTATCAAGTCTAGTTTTCCGGTATTCAACAGTAAACAAGACTATTGTTTAATTACCGCCTCCCGTGCGTTTGAAAGAGCGAGGGAAGATGCTGAAGGTGGAATATTTACCCAGGCGGTGTTAGCCGGGTTAGCTAACTCAGAAGCGGATGAGGCTACCGGAGAAATCAACGCCAATGATTTGATGAGCTTTATAACACGCAAACTCAAGGGAAGCGGCCAAGAAGCAATTTATATGGGTGGCGGTAGGTCAATTCCTTTGGTTTGGTATCCGCCGAGAAATCCGGTAGCAGTTGGGGTGGTGAGTGAAGAATGTCCCTACCGAGGTTTAGAAGCTTTTGATAAACAACACGCCAAATTCTTTTTTGGTCGTCAAAAAGTTGTTAACTACATCCAACAAAAACTAGCTCAAGCGAATTTTGTCCCTATTATTGGCGCGTCGGGAAGTGGTAAATCTTCGGTGGTGCGGGCGGGTTTGATTCCAGTGTTAGAAAAAAATGGTTGGCGAGTCTTAGAACCAATTATGCCCGGAGTTGAACCATTAGCAGAGTTAAAACGAGCCTTTACCCAGTTGTTTGAACGCACGCAAATTAGAGAAATTTCGGCTTTGATTGACACAGCAGGTTTATCTTCGGTAATTTCTCGGCTGACTGGTTCTGAGCGTTGGTTGTTGGTGGTAGACCAATTTGAAGAAATTTTTACCCTTGGTTGTAAGGAAGAAGAGAGACAGCGATTTATTGAGTTGTTAACTCAAGTTGCTGAAGGGCGGTTAGCAATCGTCACCACCATGCGAGCTGATTTTCTAGAATACTGTTTAAGCTATGAGTCGCTGACACAAATAATTCAGGAACAGGCTGTGTATATGCCGCCATTACTGGGTGCAGAATTAGAAGAAGCGATCGCATCTCCAGCTATGTTACAAGGTTATCAATTAGAAAGGGGATTACTGGGAGCGATTCAGCAAGAAGTATTAGGACAAGAGAAAGGCTGCTTACCATTATTGCAGTTTGCCCTGACTGAACTTTGGGAACAGCGCGATCAAACAACTCACCAGTTGACAGTCACTAAGTTTAACGAACTAGGTGGAGTCATTGGGGCGTTGAATCGTCATGCAGAAAAGCTGTATGCAAGTTTCACAGAACTGCAACAAACTTGGGTAAAGCGGATTTTGTTGAAATTAGTGCGTACAGGTGCAGAAGACAAAGATACCCGCCAGCGACAAACGAAAAATGAATTGTTGAGTGTTGCTGGTGATAACTCAGATGAGCAGCCAGTCATAGAACAAGTTTTAGAAAAGCTGATCCAAGGACGCTTAATAGTAACTGACACTGAAGCTAGAGAAAAAGTTTGGATTGATTTAGCTCATGAAGCCTTAATAGAAGGTTGGCAGAGGTTGCGAGAATGGCGACAACAAGACCGAGACTTGCGACGGTTACATGATAAATTAGCCGATGCTTTGCGAGAGTGGTTGCACAAGGGAGAAGATGAACAATATCTCATGCCCAGAGGATTGTTAGCAGAGGTACGAGAAAATTGGGAACAGTTACAACCTGATTTATCATCGCAGGCTGAAAAGTTTTATCAGCGCAGCGTTGCTGATGAAAAAGAACGTAGTTCCGATCAGCAACTTGCTTTCAGAGTCCGCACTGAAGCCTCATTGCAAGAGAAAGTAGCAACTATCAAGAAAATACTTCCTGTCGAACCTCTCAAAGCTTTAGTTATAGCAATACAAGCAATAGGTGAGAATTTGGAGAAAATGCCAGAACAAATTCTCACTCCAGTTCAGAATAGCTTGCAACAAGTAATGGAGGTCTTAACTCCTTTCCGTGGTCATCAGGGTGGGGTCTGGTCTGTCGCCATAAGCCAGGATAGGCAGACAATTGTCAGTGTAGGTCAAGACAGTACAGTGCGCTTGTGGAATCCCCAAGGTCTGCCCTTAGCTGATCCTTTCCGTGGTCATCAGGGTGGGGTCTCGTCTGTCGCCATAAGCCAGGATGGGCAGACAATTGTCAGTGGAGGTCAAGACGGTACGGTGCGCTTGTGGAATCCCCAAGGTCTGCCCTTAGCTGATCCTTTCCGTGGTCATCAGGGTATGGTCTCGTCTGTCGCCATAAGCCAGGATGGGCAGACAATTGTCAGTGGAGGTCAAGACAGTACGGTGCGCTTGTGGAATATCCAAGGTCTGCCTTTGGCTGAACCCTTCCGTGGTCATGAGGATTGGGTCAGGTCTGTCGCTATGAGCCAGGATGGGCAGACAATTGTCAGTGGAGGTCAAGACGGTACGGTGCGCTTGTGGAATCCCCAAGGTCTGCCCTTAGCTGATCCTTTCCGTGGTCATCGGGGTATGGTCTTGTCTGTCGCTATGAGCCAGGATGGGCAGACAATTGTCAGTGGAGGTCAAGACGGTACGGTGCGCTTGTGGAATCCCCAAGGTCTGCCCTTAGCTAATCCTGTCCGTGATCATAAGAGTTGGGTCTCGTCTGTCGCTATGAGCCAGGATGGGCAGACGATTGTCAGTGGTGGTCGTGTCAGTGGTGGTCTTGCCGGCACGGTGCGCTTGTGGAATTCCCAAGGTCTGCCCTTGGCTGAACCTTTCCGTGATCATGAGAGTTGGGTCTCGTCTGTCGCCATGAGCCAGGATGGGCAGACGATTGTCATTTTAGGTCAAGACGGCACGGTGCGTTTGTGGAATCTTGCCAGTGGGGGTGAAGACGGTAAAATGCAGTTGTGGAATCTTGTCAGTGGGAGTGATGACGGCACGGTGCGGTTGGGGAAGAGTGACTGGTGCGAGTGTTTACAAGTTTGCTGCGATCGCTTGCGTGATCATCCCATCTTCACAAATCCGCAAACTGAAGAAGCAAAAGCCGCTTGCGAAGTCTGCCGTAAATATGTTTGGAGTCAAGAAGCAGATAAAACCAGCAAGTAAGGGATTGTTTGAAGCGTGATTGACTGTTATTCTCAGCAATTATTGATCCCTTCTTCAAAAGGCTACAGTTGACACACAAATTTTGGTTTCATGTACCGTCCCGCCTCAGAATAAATTTCGAGTCTCATAGCGCAACTCCTCTAAAGAGGACTCAACGAGAATATTTCTGCCAGTCTACTTCAGTAGACTTTCCCTATTAGCCTGGAACTTTAGTTCTAGGCGGGATACAATTTCAACATAAAAAATCATGGTGTGTGAAAAGCGATCGCCCAGTGTAGCGTTAGTCCGCGTTATCTTCTATTTGAGTTTCTTGCTCATATTTTGCGATCGCTTCTTCAATGATTTTGGTTGGGAATTACCTGAATCAGTCAAGTTTGGAAGACTGCATTATATAGGATATGCGTGTCAATCAGGTAGCTCATTCCCATTGCTGAAGTTCCTCTTCTGGTAATGGCTCAAAAAAAGCATCGCTGAGTTTTCCAGTTAATATTCCTGGGGTTCGCGCCGGGGAAGCTTCTCGATCTAAACCTAAGCGAAAGTAGTGAATCAGATCATAAATTTCTGCGAGTTTTTCTTCGGGTATTCCTTGCAGTTCTTGGACAATTTTCTGAATCAGCATAAGTCAAACCCTCGGTATTTTGTGGTTAATTGGGTTTACGCTTCGTTTATTATGGCTCATCTTGGGAATATGGCAGAAAAGCACTCAACATTTGGCTATAAAAACAGGAAGTTTTGAGCTTGAAACGACTGGATCAACAATAATGGTGAGTAAAGAGCGATCGCTGTCATAATGACTAACCTAGCTAAGATGCGATCGCCTGCATTTCCCTGATTTGATACACCAAAACAGCTTTGAATGGTAGATTATTGATGATGACTTATTGAATAAATATATCAAAATTATAGAGCCAGAATTATTATGAAATTTCTACACCGTCCTGATCTATATGGCTGGTCTCATTTCAACCCGGCGAGAAATATTGATTTCAATGGGATTGCCTGGATTCGTCCCGGTGGTAACATCTTGATTGATCCTGTGGCTCTATCTAATCATGATTGGAATCACTTGGAATCCTTGGGTGGTGTGGATTGGATTATCATCACCAACTCAGACCATATTCGGTCAGCCAAGGAAATCGCTGATCAAACCTACGCGAAGATAGCCGCGCCTATGGGAGAAAAAGAGTCTTTTCCCTTAATGTGCGATCGCTGGTTAGCTGATGGTGATGAGTTTGTCCCAGGACTAAAGGTGCTGGAAATGCAAGGTTCTAAAACTCCGGGAGAGTTGGTACTGTTACTAGAAGAAACTACATTGATTACTGGGGATTTGGTGCGAGCCTACAAAGCTGGTAGTTTAGGTATATTACCCTATGACAAGCTGTTGAATAAAGCCGAGGCTGTAGCTTCAGTTCGCAGATTAGCAGCCTTGGAGAAGGTGGAAACTGTATTAGTCGGTGATGGTTGGTCAGTGTTTCGAGATGGACGCGATCGCTTAAAGGAACTAGTGGCGACTTTGGGATAAGCTCTGTGATAGATTGAGATTTTAGATAGCTGAAAAGACTGCAATGACCTCTCAAATAACTTACCCTCACATAGAAAAGCCAGAGAGTCAGCCTGCTTACTTACAAAGACTTCCTCGTATCCGAGTCGCTCAAATTGTCATGGATTATTTGGCGTATGGGTGGTCAGTTGAGGAGATATGCTGTCAACATCCTTACTTACACCCGGCTGAAGCCTACGCAGCAATGGGGTATTATTTTGATCATCAAGAGGAGATAGACAGCGAAATTAGTGCTGAATGGGAACAAGCACAGCAATCTAAAGTTCAGGCTACAGCCTCTCCTTTTGTTGTGCGAATAAATCTCAAAAAGCAATTATTCAGGTAAAACTCAATTTGTTGCTATTTGGGCTTCTTGATAAATTATCTCTTGGAATTGAATCACGTCTTTTTGCGGGTCAGAGATGCTAACTTTCACACATACCTGTTCTCCCAGGTTGACTGAACGCTTGAAGACCATTGGTAACTGTAAACCCAAATCTTCTATCAGGATGAGTGCTAAATTGCTGTCTTCCCGCAGCCACATTAAGACTGTGATTGGCCAAACTTGCTCTGGATGACGGCGTAAATACTCTAATGCCCAGTATCTATTGGTTTGCCGTTCTACCATTGTCACCTCTTGGGTGGTGCTGGTGACGGTCATCATTACTTCTTTGAGTTGTTCGGCACTAAAGGGGAGAACTTCCCCCCGCAGGTGGGCTTTGAGTTGAAAGTGAGTCAGCAAATCACTATAACGACGAATGGGAGAAGTTGCTTGAGTGTAAGTATTCAAACCTAAGCCAGCGTGACGCACAGGAGTAATACTCATTTCACTCTTGGGCATACAACGCCGCATAGCACAGGAGCGGACAAATCCTGCCGGTAGTAGGAGTAATTCTTCTTCTGGGGGTAATTCTGGCTGTGGTTGACCGCGAAAAGGTAAGGGAATGTTGTGTTCTTGACCGTAACGGGCTGCAACTTCTCCAGCGAGAATCATCATTTCTGCTACTAAATGCCGCGATAGGGAATCATCTAAGATGTCGATACTAATATCGTCATCTTTCACTTTAATCATCGCCTCTGGCATATTAATGCTGATTGCACCTTGATTGTAACGCCAAACTTTCCGCTTCTTTGCCCAAGTGGCGATCGCGGCAATTTCTGGTTCTGCTTGTACTCCTAATTGCAACATCTCATCTACATCTTCGTAGGTGAGGCGGTAGGTAGGTTTAATCAAACTGGGATGAATGGTGTAATCTTCTACTCCACCATTGGCATCTAAAATAATCCCAAAGCTCAAAGCACAACAGACTTTTCCCTGTACCAAACTCATTGGCCCAGTTGCCAATACCTCTGGAAACATAGAAACCATGCCCGTAGGTAAATATACGGTACTACCACGCTTTCTCGCTTCTAGGTCTAAGTCATCTTCTGGTGCTAACCAACGGGTGGGATCGGCAATATGCACCCACAGTCTTTCTCTGCCATCTGGTAGTCGTTCCCAACTCAGTCCATCGTCAATTTCCGTGGTGCTTTCATCATCTATTGTGTAGACCTTCAGATGGATCAAATCAAGGCGATTTGTATCTAAGTCTGTTGGCAGATCATCTAAACGCTGTTGCGCCACTTCTAATACCTTGCTAGGAAACTGGACGGGAATTGCAGAACGACGCAGGAATAAATTCTCATTCGCACTCCACCACCCCAAATCTACCAATAATTGAAATGCTCCTTGGGGGGTTGCAGGTCGCCCCAGCATATTCATTGTTTCTAAAACTGGGGCTGGGGGGGGATAGGCACGGGCTAGGGAATCATAGTTGACTCCCACTCTGACAATATCCGCCAACAGTGCTGCGTACTTTTCTAAAGCTTCTAAACGTTGGCGGTCATGCCGTTGCCACTCGACGGCTTCACCTTGGAGTGCTTGTTCTACCCGGACTAAAAATTCCTGCTGTCCCCTAGCTTTGAGGCCTTCTACTTCTATTTGGTGTTTGCGTTCTGCTACTTGTGCCGTCGTTCTCGGCTCATAAGCATCACCTTTTTGCTTGAAATAGAGTTTGTCATCTGACAATAAGCAATGGGCTGCGTAACAAGGGGCTGATTCTGATTCAGAAAACAGCAGATTAGCCATTTGATCTGGCTTGACTGTTTCCCCATCTTCTACCAGCAACTCCCAAGCCACTTCCAAGCTAGAGGGGTCTAAATAAGGCTTGACCTCTTCTAAAAAGGCGGGAATTTCCGATGACTTGTAAGTTTTACCGTTAACTGTATATGTAATTTGTCTAGGCGCGAGGCTGTGGGATTGACCGCGTTCATCTACCACAAACCAACGGGTCTTTCCGTCTGGACGGTCTATCACGCCCAAACGGCGATCGCCTTGAACCCTAAATTCAACTAGCGTCCCCTTCTCCACAACTCTCGCTATTATTATTATTGGTTAACAAATAAATTTCCGATTTTGGCATTGAATAATTGCTACTAAACCCAAAATCTCATGATTTTAACTGTAGAACAAGATTTTATCACTGACTGAGATTTTAGATAGTGGACTCCGACAATCTCAAGCTACATATCACCATTTATCCAAAGAATAAGGTTTAAAACCCCACACCTTGTAGGTGACTGAATTAATTGCGAATTGCGAATTGCGAATTGCGAATTGCGAATTGCGAATTGATTTTATGTAGCTTTTCCCGCTCATCCAAAATCTAAAATTCTCGCCACTGACAAGTGTTTAGGCTTCCGCATTAATAAATGGCAATAAAGCCACAATCCGCGCCCGTTTAATCGCTAATGTCAATTGTCGCTGTTGTTGACAAGTCAATCCTGTGATTCGACGTGGCAATATCTTACCGCGCTCAGTTACAAACTTCCGCAATAAATCAACATCTTTGTAATCAATTGGTTCTCCAGGCTTAATTGGAGACAAACGCCGACGATAATAACTCATCTTTACTTGATTTCCTTGTGAACGGTATGTTTATTGCAGTGGGTGCAGAACTTAGCAAGTTCTAACCGGTTGGTAGTGTTACGACGGTTCTTAGTTGTTGTATACCGTGAAACACCAGGGGATCTTTTGTCTGGATTTGTCCGACACTCAGTGCATTCTAGTGTCACTATGATGCGGACACCTTTACTTTTAGCCATAATCTTACAAACAATAAAGCCTGAAGAGAATTAACACAAATAACTATCTTCTCACATTTCGGCGCAAAGTTCCAACTAATCGTTTAATTTTTAAGTCTAACGAATAGCCCCGACGCGACGAAACAATGAAAGTTCCAGCATAACGGTCGTGCAATGCTTGGCGCATCTGAGTATCAGATATCGCTGCACCACAGTCAATAGCTAGGGGAATCACTAGCAGTATAGCAGTGGGATTGGCACTAATATTGCCCAAGGCAACAGATACCAAAATTGCCCCAAAGCAAATTATAGCTTCTCTTTTAAATAGTGCTAGTAACTGGGGAATTCTGCCGACGACTTGTCCGTCTTCTACTTCTAGCACTTTTAAGTCAAACGCCCACCGCCCTAAACTTTGCCCTTTGTTGTTGAATACCACTAGCACCCGCAAAATCAGCCAACCAAAGATAAACACTAGAATTTGGATGAATTGAATACTCCCTTGATTACTTCCCAATAGAGAACTGACTAGCCAGACGACGAGAAAATCCAATCCCAAAGCCATACTGCGCCGATTAATCTCAGCTTTGGGATAGTGTTGTTGAGGAACTCGTTCGATAGTCATAAAAATAGGGATGAGGGACAAATCAAGTCAAAACTCAAAATTAATGTTTACTTGCTTGACTTACTACCTTGATTTTTAATCAGGGGAGTACGTCAAGCTTTGATAGAACCCATTTAGGATCTAATTTATCTCTAGGGGGATTTTTCTACCGTCCTAACCAAGTCTTGATAATATCTAGGAGACTAGAACCACCCCAAGCTAAGGCCATCAGAATAGAAGTAGTTAAAATTAGTCCCATTAAACACAGCACTAAACCCCCTAAACTGATTGCACCATCGTCTTCTAATAAGCCAAAACCAGTCACGAAAATACCCATTGCTGGTAAGGTGTTAGTGCCGGGGATGGGAATCATCATCGAAATAGCCATTATAGCGATCGCAATCCCAATGGTGACTCTCCCAGCTAAGGTAGTACAAATATAAGATAACCTCGGACGGGCGATCGCTTCAATTCTCCGCAACCAAGGAATACCCGCTTTCAAAAACCCCTGGACTGTTTCCAGTTTGATGGGATGATTCATCATTTTTGGCGGTAGCCAAGGGGTTTTAGCACCAATAATCATCTGTATAGCTAAAATAAAAATCAAAATACCAAAAGGAACTGAGTATCCTGGTGCTGGTATGGGTAAAGCTGACGGTAAAGACAATATAACCAATAGAAACCCAAAAATTCTTTCTCCAGCCAGCAGTAAAATATCTGCTAAATTTACATTTTGTGGTCTGGTTTCTTCAAAAAAATAACGTTGTAATTCGTTGGAGAGTTTAGCCATAAATTCTGTAATCTTTCGGTGTCTACCTAATTTGGAGATACTTAAAAAGTAGCTTCTATACCCTTTGGGATTTAGACTCTTTGGTTCTCAAAGGGTATAAATAATGTGCATACCATATCTTAGCGGCGATAATTTATTCAACAGGATTAATCTTGTTAAGATTACATCAACTTACTGACTTAGATCATGGGTGTTAGGTTACGGGTGCAACATGGGAAGATATTGGAAAGTTCTGAGACTATTTTGGGCAACTGCGATCGCCGCAGAGTTAGAATATCGAGTTAACTTCTTAATCGCTACCCTCAGTAGCTTAGGCAATTTGGGCGGCAGTTTGTTTGGGCTATTCTTGTTTTATCGCACTGGCTATACTTTTACTGGCTGGTCATGGGATGCTGCTTTGATAGTTCTCGGAATCTTCACTTTGCTGCAAGGCTTTTCTGCTAGCTTTCTTGCAGCTAACCTCAATCGCATCGTCCGTCATGTCCAAGAAGGAACTTTAGACTTTATATTACTTAAACCTATTCGCAGTCAGTTCTGGCTTTCCACCTATACACTATCCCCTTGGGGAGTTCCAGACTTAATTTTTGGCGGAATCACTATTGGTTACGCAGGTCAACGCCTAGGTTTGAGATTAGAAAACTATCTCCTCAGTTTACTACCCTTATTTTGCAGTTTGGTAATTCTCTATAGCCTCTGGTTTATGTTGGGTGCTACTAGTATTTGGTTTGTAAAAATCTACAACGTTACTGAGGTATTACGGGGTTTAGTAGAAGCTGGCAGATATCCAATGCTAGCCTACCCCGCGACTTACCGCTTTTTCTTCACCTTTATAGTTCCAGTAGCATTTTTAACCACAGTTCCAGCAGAAGTGATGTTAGGACGGGTGCAAATTCACTGGTTGATAGGTGCGGTATTTTTAGCCGCCGCTTTGTTTTGGATATCTACCAAGTTCTGGCGGTTTGCGTTACGCTTCTATACTAGTGCTTCAAGTTAAAAGCAAAGGTGATATTTTCAGCATCTTTGCTGAATTTTACAGAATTTTTATCCACAATAAAAAGCACCGTCTATCATTGGATAAGCTTTTCAAAAATTTCTTTTTAAAACTGGGGCGCTAGGATTCGAACCTAGGGATGGCGGGACCAAAACCCGCTGCCTTACCACTTGGCTACGCCCCAAAGATTTGACTTTATTAATATAGCAGATCGTACCGGGGTAATGTCAAGTACTTTAAAATTAAATTTCCCATTTCATGCCACTACATACTGAGTAATGAGTAAAACGACATAAAAAAACAGAGAAGAAAAACTCTTCCCTGTTCTTTTGATTTTGTTGATTGTCTTGCTTGTTAGCTTCTTTGAGCTTTTGGCGTAACATTTGCCTTTGTTTTTTGAGTTGTCTTTTTCTGGCAGAACCGCCTCTACCTTTATCGTTTCTCCCTTCACGACGGGGAGATTCCCATCTTTTGAGTCTCATCTGTTTTAGCTTGGGATTTAGTTAATTGACAGTGGGCAGGAGGAGAATCGAACTCCTATGACCGTAAGGTCGCCACATTTTGAGTGTGGTGCGTCTACCAATTTCGCCACCCGCCCTTGGGTGCAACTTCACTATTATAGTCACTTAATGAATTTAATGCAAGGAGTAAATCAGAAATTTTTACTAAATTGAGTAATGAGTAATGAGTAATGAGTAATGAGTAATGAGTAATGAGTAATGAGTAATGAGTGAGGATCAACTCAGACACAATTAATTATATTTTTTCCTGTCACCTATCACCAAAGTAGAGTCAATATCTTGTAACTGAGCAACGCCACTAAGGGACATTGCTACTTCTAGCTCATCTTGTAGTAGTGAGATAAGGTGTGATACACCTGCTTGTCCGGCTAGTGCTAGTCCCCACAAAACAGGTCTACCAATTAAGACGGCTTTAGCACCTATAGCTAAAGCTTTGAGAATATCTGTACCGCGACGGATACCGCCATCTAATAATACTTCCACCTGACCATCTACGGCTGTGACTATCTCAGCTAGGGCATCTAAAGAAGCGATCGCACCATCTAGTTGTCTGCCACCATGATTGGAAACTACAATGGCTTTAGCTCCATACTCTACAGCTCGCACTGCATCATCTTCTCGTAAAATGCCTTTCAGTACCAAAGGTAGCGGTGATAAAGATTGTAACCATTCCAAGTCACGCCAAGTTAAGGAGGGGTCTAGTTGTTGGGCAAAATAAGTAAACAAACCAGACTCCCCTTGCTCATAGGGAATATCCAAACCAGAGATATCAGCAAGATTAGCTAGATGTAACCCTGGGGGTAAAGCAAACTCGTTGCGTCGGTCTCGTTCTCGCTGTCCCAGTACGGGAGCATCGACGGTGAGACAGAGAGCTTTGTAACCTGCGGCGTAAGCTCTTTCTACTAAGGCGCGAGTTAAACCCCGGTCTTTGTGGATGTAAAGCTGAAACCATTGCAAAGCATGGGGAAATTTAGCCCCTATATCGGCGACTGCTTCTAAACTTTTAGTGGACATTGTACTTAATACCATCCCCACCCCAGCAGATGCAGCAGCCATTGCGGTAGCTAGTTCACCATCTGGATGAGCCAGACATTGAAAAGCCATCGGTGCAATTAACAGAGGAAATTCTAGAGACTGTCCTAAGATTGTGGTATTCAGGCTGATTTGGCTAACATCTACTAACATCCTCGGACGCAGTTTGACTCGCTCAAACGCAGCCTGATTATCTCTCAATGTGATTTCATCCCACGCGCCACTGCTGTAATAGTCAAATGCCATCTTTGACAGATGGGTTTTTGCTAACTGTTCATATTCAAATAAGTTGATGGGATTTGAGGCAGCTGTCAAGTCGCTTCGCTCCAATTCAAAATTCAAAATTCAAAATTCAAAAAAGGTCATGGTGGCGATTGAGAGTTAACCAGATTTATCTTAAATTGTTTTGTAGAGGTGCGATCGCCTGATCAAGAGATCGCAGCTACTCACTCTATCACCTGTCCCCTGTCACCTGTCCCCTGTCACCTGTCACCAGTTACGCCAGCCACCTTTGGGTGCTACCTCGCTGGTGTATTTTTGCCCGTGAGTTTGTAATAGAGACTGGTATTCTTGACTACTTGCCCAACGGTCAATCTCTCTGGCTCTCAGGACTGGTACAGGGTGGGTCAATTCGGCTGTACGAGCTAGTTTGACCATTTCCCCAAGTTCGGTTTTACTAATATCATCGTAAGCACGAGCTTGGTCAATAAAAGCATCAAGATTGAGTTTTGGGGCGAGGGTGGGTGAACCACCGGCTAATTTCATTAACACGGACATCACCACTTTGGGGTCTTGGGTGGCTAGCAATGCGGCGCGATCGCAGGTAAACTCAGCACAGCGTACCCATTCTAAAAGTTGTGTTTGGATAGTTTGGGCAATAAAAGCCCCAACATTAGGTAATATTCCTGCCGCTAATACTAATAAATTAACCGGTGTTAAATAAACGCTATGGTCACACTTGAGATGTCCTAACTCGTGGGCAATTACCGCCTGAATTTCCTCTGGAGTCAGCATATCAACCAAAGAAGTGTGCAACATAATAAACGGTTGCTTCCCTCGCATAGCAAAGGTATAAGCATTAGGTGCAGGGTGTTGCCGCACATATAATTGAGGCGGTTCAATATCTAAAATCTTGCAGGCTTCTAATAAGAGTTTGTGTAACTCCGGTAGTTGTTGTTCACCTACCAAAACACTAGAAGCAATATTTTCTACATAAAAAACTTGCTCTGCCATTGGCCCTAGCAAATTTCTGACTATCATATCCAAACCTGGTATTTGCTTCAGAGTTTTGGTTGCTTCCAAGTCTAATGGATGACGAAACGAGTCAGCTTTTAAACCGATGAGCGAGGATTTAAGCACAGACATGATTTAGCCGGCTGGAAAAACAAAGTACCAACAGCCTCCCACAGTTAGTATAACGATTTGAGTAATGAGTAATGAGTAATGAGTAAGAAAGGGAAGTGCGATCGCTCCTCATCTATCAATACGCACCAAATTTCTTTATAATTTCTTTATTAAAAACCCTGATTTTTACCGATATTTTCTAGTATTTTTCCGAAAATCGGTAACTTAAACTTGTAGCAACCCCTATAATAATACTTAAATTTAAATTGAGTTTTTAATTCTTGCTCCCCTTCCCTTGTAGGGAAGCAGGGTGGATTAATTGTCGGGAGAGAAAATATAACATAGAAGGATGATTCCTTAAGAAAAACACTGCTCTCTCTACCAGAGGAAAGTTAGCAATGAATTTAATCGAAGCAATCCAAGGTGTTCCCGATTATCGACATGCCAGAGGTATTAGACATAAACTTTGGATAATACTAACTATAGTTTTGTTAGGTAGTTGTACAGGATATTGGGGGTATAAACCTTTGGCTGAGTTCACAAAAAATCATCGATCGATACTAATTACCATGATGAAAATTTACATGGCCGAAAGACTACTCGTCAAGTCAAAGTCTATCCAATTCCATTTGAGTCACTACCTGATTGGGTTGGTGCTAAAAGTTTAATAGAGGTTAACAGATATGGAACTCGACCTCAAGGAAAGAAAAGTCGTCGCCAGATTGTTGACTATCATGAACAACACTTTTATTTAAGTAGCTTAAATTATTCAGCCTCAGAATTTGCGGAGATTATTCGTGGTCATTGGTCAATTGAAAATCAACTTCATTGGGTCAAGGATGTAACTTTAAATGAAGATAACTGTATTCATACTGGTGGGTTTTCACCAGCTAATTGGGCGATGGTCAGACAGTTTTTAGTTTCCTTGGCTCGTCAGTTAAATTGTCGGACTCTTCCCGAAGCGTTAAGGCTGATGGCTAACCAACTTCAAATGATTTTTGATGCGCTATTTGACCACTCCGACTCCTTTTGCCCAACACCTGTGAGTCCAATGGTCGAGAGAGAAAACTTTTTCTCTCTCGACAATTAATCCACCCTGCTCCCCGCTTGCGGGGAGGGGGCTATGATGTACTTTATGTGATTAGGAAATGCTATAAAGGTATTTACGACTTTTGGAAAGTTATGAGGATGTTAGATCAATGTCTTCTTGGTACTTTATGAGCAATTTGGGAATATAATCATATCCATCTACGCCGATGATGGCTATTATTTTGGGGCGGTGTTGTTGCAGTAGATTTTGGAAATTCTCTACACCTATTTGTCCTTGTAAAATTATTAATAACCTTGCTGGTTGTCGCCATTCACTAGAAGCTATTTGCTCTAAAAGATACATTCCTAGAGAACCAGTGTAAACTGCTTTTTCAAAATTTTGTAGTTGATAATCAGCTTCAGCAAGATAAGCTAAATTTCTACCTTGGAGATATAAATCACCGGAAATTTGCGCTGTTTTAAACCCTTCTTCTAGATATTTAATGGCATTGTGTGGTTCTTGAATTACTAAATATGCTATGCCTAAACTACTTAAACATAGGGCTTTACTTTGAATGTCGCCTAATTTTTCTGTTAATTTTAATCCTTGTTGTAAATAGTTAATTGCCATTTCATAGGTTTCTGGTTCTACTTGTTCCAGTTGTTGCGCTTGCATGACTTCGCTGTAACCTAAGTTAACTAGGGCGTTGGCTTCTCCTGTTTTATCGCCTGCTTGTCTACTTAACATTAAGGCTCTTTGACTATTATTAATGGCTTCAGGATAATTTTTTTCTTGTACGTAAGTACGGCTGAGGTGATTGAGATTAGCAATTTCACAGGGGCGATCGCCTGAGTTCCTGGCAATTTCTAATGCTTGCTCATGAAACTGTATAGAACGCTGATATTGACCTAAAGCACGCTGAGAATATCCCAAAAGGGTCAAAATACGCGCTTTTTCTTGAGTTCGCGCCACTTTTCGCAATGGTTCATCTAAATAATCTAGGGCATCGCGTAAATAACTACCAGAAAAGGAAGCGAAAATCCCACCATAAAGGGGAAAATATGGACGTTGGGCAAAGGTGCGTAAAGTTTGGAGCATGATTTGTGATGCTCCATTACTGTATACTGCCTGACTTTGGAAACCACTTGCCAACTGACTCCAAATTACAGCAAAGGTCAAAAAGGTAGAAATCGACAACTTTGAACCGGCTTGAATGTTGTAAGCTTGTTGGTCAAACCAACTAACTAACCCCCGTTGCAAATACTGCAAAATTAACGCTATTTCCACCCAATCACTCAGGGTGAGATTGCTGTGGTTTTCTGCAAATGGAATAGCAGATTGTTCTATTGCTAAGGTACGTAATAATTTTTGGGGTAAATCACTATTAACTTTTTTTGCCCAAGTTCCCCAAGGGCCAGTTTCTCCAGCTACACCACCAAATCCCAGGGCTTGATTTGACTCATACATCCAGCTAACTAAGTGGTCTTGTAACCTTTGCCAAGCAGCTAATCCACGGGTAATTCCCTGGGATATTTGCCCTATATCTTCGTTAAACTGGGCAAATTGTTGCAATGATTTGGCTAATTGCTGTAGTTGGGATATATTCAGGGGATTTTTCAGATTAGGGTCAGTCAGACGTAAAAATATAGCTAGACGTTCATCAGCCGCAGCTGTAGTAATTTCTTGAGATGCAGCTGCGATCGCTTCCGTAGATTTATTCTGTTCTCTATACCGTTGCCATTGACTTTGAATTGTCTTAATTGCCCGTAAACTGCGGTTAGCCTTGGCTTTTTTTAGTTCATCTGATTCACTATCTACCTGAGTTTGCATGGCGTTGAGGCGATCGCTCAAACCTAACTCAAATATTTCCCCCGTGCCTGCTAAAATGCCTTTTTGCAGCATTTGATACACCATCTCTACAGAGCTAATTTTGCCCTGGAGGGTGAGTTGGACAATTTCATCAATCAATCCGAGATAGCGATCGCGCAATGGCAATGAGTCAGACACTTTAGTTAATAGAGAACTTCACTTCCCATTTTAGTGTGAAGCGAGGTAATGATACCAATTCTCTATAGAAGATGCCCCGCATTATTTTGGGATATAGCGACTCATCTTGAGAAAATCTCCGTGTACCTCTGCGTTGAAAAAGCGAATATTTGGCACTAATCAAATCTTCTCATCAATTGCAATAAAATAGCCTCCAGCCTCTCTAATGCAGCATTTGTAGTTCTTTGGTTTTCTTCTACATTGCGTTGATGTTGCTCGAAATTACGCAGATGCTGCTCAAAACCACGACCGAGGGTTTCTGTTGTATCCCGCAACTCCAATACCACATCATCTAAAACCGCACTACGCGCTAGAACACTGCTAGCTGTGTTGATAAAAGAATCTAGTTGTTGCTGACTATTAGCTTGCTGTTGGGCAACACGTTCTAATAATGCCTCAATTCTGTCAAGTCTACTAGATTGTTCTGGTATGTTTGTCATGCTGTCTTTTCCTTATCTTGTCTCACTTCATCCAGAATTGATTGTTTTTCCCAAGCCCAATGAGTAATCATTTCTTCAAGTGCTTTGCTTTGATCTGTTTCAGTAGCAGCGCAAATAGTTTTGAATAGTAATGCTAGGTCTTTTGGTATGTAACCAGAGATTAATCGATAGTTAGGATCTCCTCTCTTACCTCGCAGATTTTCAGCCATAGATGTTCATCAGCATAGATATTAAATCTATGGTGACATGAACCCAGACAATAGCAATGTATTTTGTCAGTTGGTGTTCATGTACATTTGTCATTCTATCAGCAAGTACACCAGTATACAATCCATAGCTAAGTTCTACCCAATCCCCTATCGTTCCTTAATTTTGAATTTTGAATTGATTTCCACTCCCTCATCTCACTAACTGTGCGGCAGAATTGAAAAACTGACGACATAATCCTTTGGTAATCAAAACTGTGGTGAGTAAATTGGCGAAAGCCACCATGAAAATAATCAAAATTTCATAGGATACAGCCTCTAAAGGTGTAATCCCAGCTAGTAACTGTCCAGTTGTGATTCCGGGAATAGCTACCATCCCTACCAAAATCATTTGGTTGATAGTTGGTAGTAATGCGGCGCGGATAGCTTCCTTGCGGTATTGGTTGGTTGCTTGTTGGGGAGTAGCACCTAAACTTAAATGGGTTTCGATTTCGTTGGGAAAGGTGTTCATGCTGTTAACTAGACGTTCCCCTGCGATCGCAGCTGCATTCATCCCATTTCCTAAAACAATCCCCGCTAGGGGAATAATATAACGTGGTTCGTACCATTTATCTGGTTGAATGATTAAGAAGTTGGTGTAAACCAGTGTCATCAGGGTACTAACACAAATTGCACCCCAAACCAAAGGCAATACACCAGGAATCTTTTGACTGATGCGATTTCGTGCGACAATCGCCGTAATCGTCAGCATTACTACTAAAGCCGCCAAAACTCCCCAAGGATTGCCCAAAGCAAATATGAAGTCTAAAATATATCCCAAAACAGCTAATTGTAAGATAGTTCTACCGGTAGCGATCGCTAAATTTAACTCTAGTCCCAATCTTTCCCAAGCAGATACACCAATAGCGATCGCCATCAATCCTACAGCGATCGCTAAATCAACCAAATCCAACTTGATTAAATCCTGCATTGGTTTTATGGGGGTGTAGGGGTGTGGGGGTGTAGGGGTGTAGGGGAAGAAAAACTCTTGAATTTTGACCCTTCACTTCGTTCGAGGGCATAATTTTGAATTTTGAATTTTTCTGCTCAATCCCCAAAATAGTCAGTTTGCAAACAGGCACTCATAATTTACCACTGATCCATGTTTTACCCATAGAATTATTCCGGTAATAACGCTTGATTAATACGTATCTAAGACGACAGTCTTTACCAGCTTTTTTGAGAAGAAATTCCATTAGCAATAATTGACAGTCGAAGTGTATCTTTTGTATCTTCAAATAAAATGAAAACTTATGATCCAAAGCATAAATTTTGTTCCTGCTTTTGATATCAAGCAGCAATACACCTCAATAGAAGCCGAAATTAGTGCGGCTGTGGTAGAAGTTCTGTCATCTGGCCGCTATATTGGTGGCCCCTTAGTGGAAGGTTTTGAGCAGCATTTTGCTAACTATCACGGTGCAAGTGATTGTGTAGCCTGTAACTCTGGTACTGATGCGTTATATCTAGCACTACGCGCCCTCGAAATTGGTGCAGGTGATGAAGTAATTACTACGCCTTTTACATTTGTCGCCACAGTAGAAGTGATTATTTCTGTTGGTGCAAAGCCAGTGTTTGTAGATATAGATGCGACAACATTTAACCTGGATTTGCAACAAGTAGCAGCAGCAATTACACCCCAAACTAAAGCGATTATCCCTGTGCATCTATTTGGACAGCCTGTGGATATGACAGAATTAATGGCGATCGCACAATCTCACAATGTAGCAGTGATTGAAGATTGCGCTCAGTCTACAGGCGCGACTTGGGATAATCAAAAAGTCGGCAGTATTGGGCATTTTGGTTGCTTCAGTTTCTACCCTACCAAAAACTTAGGTGCTTGCGGTGATGGTGGCGCAATCACCACCAACGATCCAGCATTGGCGGCTAAGGTGCGGATCATTAAAGAGCATGGACAGAAAAACCGCTATCAATATGAAGAAATTGGGGTAAATAGCCGTTTAGATGCCATACAAGCCGTAATTTTGCAAATTAAGCTGCGTTATCTTGATCAATGGAATCAACAACGTCAGGCGATCGCAGCCTATTATCAACAATTTCTCACTCAAATTCCCGGTATCATTGCACCACAAGAATTAGCTGGCGGTGTGAGTGTTTGGAATCAATATACTATCCGCGTATTAAGTGAGGGAAATAATGGTACTACCACCACACACCGCGACTCGGTACGCAACCAACTACAAGAAAAGGGAATAGGTTCAATGGTTTACTATCCCTACCCTTTACATTTACAACCCGCCTATCAACATCTCGGCTATCAGTCAGGACAATTACCAGTAGCAGAGCAAATTTGTCATGAGGTGTTATCTTTACCCATGTTTCCAGAACTAACACCCCAGCAACAAGACCAAGTAATTTATGCTTTGAAAGATATCCTCGTGTAGTCAAAAGTCAAAAATAAAAAGGCAAAAGAAAAAGAAACACCCAAATTCCTTTAACTTTTGCCTTTTATACTTCTTTTAACTCAGCACTCACTACTCAGAACTCAGCACTGACTACGCACTCTAGTATTAGCTAAAGCCTCAACTAAACCTCGCACAGCAGCAATCATCGCCACTTCGCTATTGAGTTGATTGATTGCAGAACCGACACCAACACCAGCCGCACCAGATGCGATCGCCAATGGTGCAGTAACATTAGAAATCCCAGAAGCACACAATACTGGTACTGACACAGCACGAGCAATTTCATAGGCTGCGGCTAAGGTAGGAGCAGCTTTTTCAATTAATCCTAGGCTTCCAGCGTGAGATGGCTGGCTGCTAGTACCGCCTTCCGTTTGGATGATATCTGCACCAGCTTTCACTAGTTCTTCAGCTAGTTGTACCTGTTGATCTAGTTCTAGGATATGGGGAACGGTAACAGACAGGGTAATTTCTGGTAATAAAGCGCGGGTTTGATGTGTTAACGCCAATACTTCCTCGGCTTCAAATCTGCGTCCTTGAGCGTAAAAAGCATCAAAATTACCGATTTCAATCAAATCTGCACCAGCAGCGACGGCTGAAACAAATTTGTCTGGTTCTACTGCGGATACACAAACGGGTAGGTTGATTAATTTTTTAGCGAGCTGTACTAAAACAGGATCAGCTGCAATATCTACAAAAGTTGCACCACCCAGTTCAGCAGCTTTCACAACGGCTGCGACACGATCAGTGTCAAAGTTGTTCAAACCGCTAATAACTTTCAGGACGCGGCGGTTAGTAAATGCACTTTGCAGTTTAGAAGGCATTGCCATAATTGTTCTTTTGAAGCTACGAAAATAACGTCTATTTTACAGCCCCTTCGATGATGGCAGGACTATATTGCTACGAAAATCAGCAAAAACTTTATGGCGAGAAGATTTGCGATGGCTTAGGTGATCGCTGTAGATCAGGTTTGGTTCAGGTTTAGGGTAAGCTGTTGGCTCACAAGTAAGTATAGCTACGCTCCCCCAAGAGATACAAAAGTTCAAGTGGATAACTATAATTTTTAGTCCTTTTTATCATAAAGTTTTGCCAATAAGGCAGTCATCTCACATTATGAGTATTTGAGATATTTTGATAACCTTTTCTTAAACCAACATTTCTAATAAAACATCCCTATTAATCAAAAATATATTCCGTACTATCACAGAAGTTTTTAGCATAATCAAGACTTAAAATTCCTATTATTATTGTTCATTGTTCATTGCCAATTATTGAAATAATATTGCAGGCATGAAAAGACGCAATTTAATTAAGTATTCCTTGCTATTCATTGCTGGATGTACAGCTAGCAATAATTCTAATACAAATATAAATAATCAAGAAGCATATTCAAAATTTCCTAAATCTCTCAAATTTGCCGTTACAGATGTAACTGGAATTGATGATTTAAAAAGAGATTTTGGGGCATTTAGCACTGTTTTAGCAGAAGTATTAGGTATCAATATAGAATTGTTTCCTGTAGAAAACCCCACGGCCGCAGCCCCAGCATTATTATCAGGAAATCTGGATCTTGTATTTGCCGGCCCTTCAGAGTACCTCATTTTAAATTCTAGAGCTAAAGCAATTCCTATAATTAGCGTTAAACGTAAAAACTACCATTCTATATTTATTGTGCGTGCGGATAGCAATATTAAAACATTAGCTCAATTAAAAGGCAAAACAATTGCGATGCGTAAAGTTGGATCTACTTCTGGACATATTGCACCTACTAGTTTACTGATAGATGCAGGATTAGATCCAAAAACTGATTTCAAAACTGTCATGTTAGATAATAAAGGAGGAAAAGCATTAAAAACAGGTGAAGTAGATGCCTGGAGTATGTCATCTGATAGATACCAAAGTGTTCTAGACTCTGAAGGTTTATCAAATAAAGATTTTAAGATAATTTTTCAAGGAACGGAACTTCCTAGTGATGTATTTGTTGTTAGTAATCAATTAGCATCTAGCTTTATTGAAACCCTGCGATCGCAGATACTAAAAAATCAGGATAAACTCATTCAAAGTATGGTAACTGCTAATGCAAATCGTAAGTATGTGGGAAGCCAAATGTTTCTAGCCAATGATGCTGATTACAATATGATTCGTGAAGTTTATAAAAAAATTGGTCAAGATAGTTTTTTAAAATAATTATTACATTAAAATGATCATATTTTCTCTCAATAAATTTAGAAATCATATTTTAAATTGTCTTAGTAATTTTACGAGCAACTGGAGCATTACTAAAAAAATTGGCTATGGTTATACTATTGTGATTACGACTACTTTAATTGGCACAGTTAGTGGTTCATTAATTGCTTATTACTATGAAATAAATGCCTATAAACAGTTAAGTTTATCTTATCAACAGCAATATCTTTTGAAAGATTTAGAAAATGGCGTAACTAGAGCAAGACTCCATCCACAAAGATTAGTTTCTGTGCTAGAAGATTCTGTTTGGTTAGAGTTTGAGAAAAATAGATTTTTAGAAGATATTAATCGCATCAATAACCAATTATCTAAACTCGAAGATTTTATAAATCATAATCCTCATGATTTAGCATTAGACTATCAAATTTTCCAAAACCTGTTAAACAAATATAGGAAAACTACAGAATTATACAGTTATAATATTAAAATATTATGGGGCGAAATAGAATCAAATAGATCAAATACTTTACCACTTTACAAACTGTTAAATGCCCTAAAAAAGAAAGATAGTATTAATCTTGCTGTTGAGTTTGAAAAACAATCAGATGAGTTAATTCACATGATTGTCCATGCAGAAAAGCAAAAACAGCGAGCAAATAGAAGTTTTAATTATGCCAAAAATTTAAGACTACAGCTTATTAGTATCAGTGTACTATTATCTACTGCGATCGCTGCAACAATTGCGTTATTAACTAGTAATTTAATTGCTCGTCCCCTACAGGTAGTAACGAAAATTTCCAGAAAAATTACCCAAGAATCAAATTTTCAACTTAGAGCTAATGTAAGTAGTAAAGATGAAATAGGAACTCTAGCTAATTCTTTAAATCAATTAGTGGAATGGGTGGGAGATTATACTGAAGCACTAGAAATAGCACGTCAAACTTTAGAGGAAAGAGTAGAAGAACGCACCCAAGAACTTCAAGAAGCTCACCACACTTTAGAAGAAAGAGTGGAAGAACGAACTCACGAATTACAAATAATATTAAAAGAATTACAAGAAACACAAGGACAACTTATTCAAACCGAAAAAATGTCATCTCTTGGGCAAATGGTTGCAGGTATAGCTCATGAAATAAATAATCCTGTTAACTTTATTTATGGAAATATTGAATGTGCAGACAACTATATTAAAGATTTAGTACATCTAGTAGATTTATATCAACAGCAATATCCTGAGCCAGACTATATAATCACAGAAACAATAGAAGAAATTGATCTAAATTTTATTAGCAAAGATTTGTTAAATATATTGTCTTCAATGAAAATAGGCGCACAACGCATTCGAGAAATTGTCTTGTCTCTGCGTAATTTTTCTCGTTTAGATGAAGCTGAGATGAAAGAGGTAAATATTCATGAAGGAATTGATAATACTCTGCTAATTCTCAATCATCGGCTCAAATCACAGATTGAAGTGATAAAAAACTACGGGGAATTACCTCATGTTGAGTGTTACCCAGCCCAACTTAATCAGGTATTTATGAATATAATTAGTAATGCTATTGATGCCTTATTAGATTATACTGATCAAAACAATAAAAAGATTTTAATATCTACAAGAAAAATAGGCAAAAATCAAATTCAAGTTGAAATTGTAGATAATGCTTTGGGGATTCCCCCAGAGATGATCAAAAAGTTATTTGATCCTTTCTTTACAACTAAGTCCGTGGGTAAAGGTACAGGGTTAGGATTAAGTATTTGTTACCAAATAATTGAAAAACATCAAGGTAAAATAGAAGTATTTTCAGAATTGAATCAAGGGAGCAAGTTTATAATTTCTTTGCCAATATATACAGATATCCCTAAAACTTAAAATAAGTTAATTTTTGTCAAATTTACTTTATTACGCATATGACTATCTATTTTTATACCGCCCGCGAACAGTATGGCTGTTTCTCCAACTTTTCACTCCACGGATTTATGTTGGATGATCTATATTGGTATACAAGTGAACATTATTTTCAAGCCCAAAAGTTTGCAGGTACATTTCATTTAGAACAAATTCGCCTAGCCATAACGCCTAAAGAAGCTGCAAAAATGGGACGAGAAAGAAAACGTCCTTTGCGCCATGATTGGGAAAGTGTAAAAGATAGCGTGATGAAGAAAGCGGTGTTAAGAAAATTTGCAACTCATGCAGATATCAGAGAAATCCTACTTTCTACAGCTAATGAAGAAATAGTTGAAAATTCACCCATTGACTATTACTGGGGTTGTGGGGCTGATGGTAGTGGTAAAAATATGTTGGGTGTAATTTTAATGGAAGTCAGAGAGCTATTACGCACCATAGATAAAACTTAAGTTAAAAAGGTAATGGTAAATAAGTTGGCTTGAATATTTATTGTTTAATGTTGCCAACGATTAAAATCGTTACAATAAGGAAAGTAATCTCAGCGTGTAAAATTAATATCTATTAATTGATAGCCAGTCAGCTTGTTCTCAGCAGCATACCAGTGACTGTAGTTAACTTTTAATCTTATCTAAATATACTCACTTAGATCCATACCAATTATATTCTTATAGAATATCTTGCAAGTAGTCCTTTATAGGAGAAAAGAGATTATGTCTGTGTCCATCAAAGAAAAGAAATATTGTAAATGGTTTTGGGATGAATCCCTTGGTGGTGACTTTGACACTTGGGGAACTAGTACCTACTTTATTGAATTAACGTTAGTAGGTAATGATTTATGTCCTACCAGACAGATAGAGGTTTACGAAAATGGCAACGTCTTGTTTTATGACGACAACCATTTTGCCGATAATTATGGGATGTTAAGCGATAAACCCTTAGAAAAGAAGGATTTACAGGAATTTGGTATTAGTAAAGCAGAGTTTGAATTAGTGTGGAGTACAAACACACCCATGAACAGATGAATCCGCCTAAATGAAGCTGGTGAAGTTAGCTTGACTGTAGCTGGATTGATTCTGAGAAATCAGAGACAGCCTAATTCACCAGCTAGTACCGTTACGCAGAAGTCATAGACGCGAAAGTGGTAAAGTCCAACTGCGTTTAGCAGTCCAATGGCGATCGCTTGATTGATAAACCTGCAATCCAACTAAATCTGCTGCTACAATCAACTCATTCACTTCATCTATTGTCAGTGCTGCCAGCAGAGAGTCACGAAATAATTTCTTTTGGTGGTCGTCGTATTCCTTCCCAATACTTTCAACTAAAGCATTCGTTGTCACTACATCCTGTGGACGGATTAAATCCCGTAAAAAAATACCACCATGAGGTTTCAAAACACGCTTTAATTCTTTGAAAAACGGTAAGGGATTGGGCAAGTGATGGACAAGGCTATTTGAAATAACCAAATCAAAGCTACCATCCTCATAAGGTAAGTTTTTTGCATCCACCAATTCCAAGGAAATTTTTTCTTGCAACCCCGCCTCCTGAACATGGTGTGCAGCAATTTGCAGCATATTTTTAGCCATATCAATAGCGATAATTTGCCACTGAGGACGCATTTGACACATTAACACTGGAATCCGACCAGTACCAGTACCAGCATCCAGCACTAACCCCTCTTCTAGTAGTCCGAGGGTAAGCACTTCTTCTACAAAGGCAGTATTTACCTCTGTAAAATCCATAGCATCATATTCGATAGCTTCTTCCCAGCTATCCATCACTTCCGGTTCTAATTGTCTGTGCATAGCTAATTCCTCAATTTCTTGACATAAATTACTTGATTCTTGGGAACACTATAGGTATCACCACAGTTAGCAGGGATTGGTCAATGTCACAAGGGGAACATAACAACAGCAGCAAAAATACCGTTCCTGTGGAAGTTGCGAAATATCTCAAACAAATCAAACGCAACACAATTACCCATGAATTTGACCAAGGTTTGCCAGAAGAATTACTACTGAGTCAAGAGAGTGATAGCCAATTATCAGCAGCATCCCACCTGCTAAGGCAAGGAATTAAACAGCAAAAAGCGGGAGATTTGATAGCAGCCATCAAATATTTTCAACAATCCCTAGAGATGTTTCAATTGGCTGGTGATTTAGAACAACAAGAGCAAATACTGTCTTTATTGGCATTAGTAACTTACACTTCTGGCGATTATAAAAGTGTAATTACTTACTCTCAACAATGTTTATCTTTAAAAGATACCTCAGATTTATCAGTACGGATGCAAGTGCTTTCTCATTTGGGTAATGCTTACCGTCATATTAATAATTACAACAAAGCGATTGAATTTTTAGAAGAGTGTCTCAAATTAACTCAACAGTTACAAGACAAGCGCAGTCAAGTTGCGGCTTTAAATAATTTGGGATTGGTGTATAAAGCTTCTGGCAATTTTATCAAGGCAATTGAGTATCAGGAGCAAAGTTTAGAAATTGTGCAGGCAATGCAAGATAATTGGGGCATAGAACAAGTTCTCAAAAATTTAGGTAATGCTTGGTATGGTTTGGACAACTACCCAAAAGCGATCGCCTATTATGAAAAATGTGTCAAAATAGCCCTTTCCCTGAATAACCCCCGCAGTGCGACTCAAGTGCTAAAAAATTTGGGTAATGCGTGTTACGCCATAGGCGATTACGCCAAAGTAATCAAGTATTATGAAAAGCGTTTGCAGTTAGCCAGACACCTCAAAGATCAGCGTAGTGAAGAACAGTCGCTTGGTAGTTTAGGCGTTGCTTGCGAAGCTTTAGGCGACCATAGCAAAGCAATTATATACTATGAAACCCGCTTGTTGTTGGCTAGAACCCTGAAAGACCGCCGCATTGAAGAACAGGCACTTGCTAGCTTAAAAATTGCTTGCTATGCCTTGGGTGATTACGCTAAGGCTATGCAATATCAGGAAGGGACGGGGGAGAGGTGACAGGGGACAGGGGACAGGGGACAGGTGACAGGGGACAGGGGACAGGTGACAGGTGACAGTTAACTTTCTTTAGCTGCATCACGCCTTGAATTCGCTGATACAATAGAAAGTCTAGTCAATTTTAGTATTCAGTAACAGTTTTTGTCTGAGAAATATTTCTAAAAAACTATAGCTATATTTAAATTTAGACAAGTTTGCTGGTGCTGACTCCATTACCCAGATTTTCATGAGCAGCGAAATCCAACTCAGCCTCTTTAACGAAGAAACCAATTTTAACCAAAAAGAGCTGATTCCCAAAGATCCAAAAATTCCCATTCCACCGGGAACTTACCCCAATATGACCGATTTGGCACAGGATTGCAATCAGTGCCATCGCTGTGAATTAGGTAATACCCGTACCCATGCCGTAGTCGGACGGGGAAACCTCAAAGCACCGATTATGATTATCGGAGAAGCACCAGGTCAAAGCGAAGATGAAACAGGTTTACCCTTTGTTGGTAGGTCAGGACAGTTGCTAGAGAAAATATTGGCATCGGTAAATTTGACTACTGAGCATGATGTATATATCGGTAATATAAATAAATGCCGTCCACCTAGTAACCGAGTGCCGACTCCCGACGAAATGGCGGCTTGTTTACCCTATTTATTAGAACAAATCCGCCTTGTTGACCCCAAGATTATTTTGTTAACAGGTGCAACAGCAGTGAAAGGTATCACTGGCGATAAGCGAGGAATTACTAAAATTCGTGGTCAGTGGCTAGAGTGGGAAGGGCGTTTGTGTATGCCTATTTTTCATCCATCTTACTTATTGCGTAACCCTTCCAAAGAAAAAGGTAAGCCTAAATGGTTGATGTGGCAGGATATCCAGACGGTACGCTCCAAGTATGATGAAATTACGGGCAACAGTGGTAGCGATATTTAATTTTTGGTGTTCCCTAATAACTGATAACTGATTTATAGCTGGGAATTACGCAAACTTCCTGCTTGACAATCCCTCAGCCAAGCTTTGATACCTTGGGCAATTGTACCGTTGCTACTATCTCGTGGTGGTGATGGCGGCTGTCCTTTGGGATAAGAACCAGTTTGGGTAAACATCATGACTAATCGCCAACTATCTTGAGTTTGTGTCAATAATACCCAGTGAAATTCTTGTAATTCCACTACTGTTTTATTTATGTACTGCCTTTTTAAAGTAGTAAAAAATACTTGCTTAATATTTTGATTAGTGCTTTTGTTTTGATCTATAGGTTGCAATGGCAACGGCTGAAATTCAGGTCTACCAGCTAGCAGTACGTAACTATAAACATCACTACTTCTACCCAAACGGCGACCGCGTTGACTAGCACGATTGGCATAACTAGGTAAATCCCGCAATAAATGAGTAGTTAATGTTTCTAAATCTTGTGCGGCACAAAAGGACTTCTTCCCCCTCTGGCTTTGTAAAGACGGTTTGGGGGAAAGTGTCTGAGAAAATGCTGCGTTATCCCAGCCATTCATTACTACCAGCCATAAGCTGCAAGTTAACAGCCACCAGAGATAATTATGCTTCTGGATTAATGCTTTCATGCTGTGGTTAATTCTTGGGTAATTCGTTGCCAAGCTAACTCAGGTTCAGCCGCCGCAGTGATGGGACGACCAATTACTAGGTAATCTGCACCGGCTTGGATAGCTTGGGAAGGGGTAAGCGATCGCTTTTGATCTCCCGCTTCTGCCCATGTGGGGCGCACTCCTGGACACACGAAAAGAAAGTCATCGCCGCAAGTTTGCCGTAACTGCGCCACTTCTTGGGGTGAACACACTGCCCCATCTAACCCTGATTCTTTAGCCATCAATGCCATTTCTAAGGCATATTCTGGCAACTCTAGGGGAATTTTTAAATCAAATGCCAACTGTCTAGCAGAAATACTCGTTAGCAGCGTTACTGCAATCAATTTCGGTGGTTTGACTCCTGCTTGTTCCGCCCCCTCTTTTACTGCCTCAGTGGCTGCTTTGAGGGCATTTCTCCCCGCCGTAGCATGAATAGTCAGCAAATCCACCCCATAACCTGCCGCAGCCCGACAAGCCCCCGCCATAGTGTTGGGGATATCGTGAAACTTTAAATCTAGAAATATCTGCTTATCCCTAGATTTCAGCACTTCTAGAATTTTTGGCCCCACACTGGTGAATAATTCTAAACCAACTTTCCAGAAACTAACGGCTTCTAACCTATCGATGAGAGCGATCGCACTTTTTTCATCCGCTACATCTAAAGGGACAATAATTCGCTGTTCTTTCCCATTCCCCATTCCCCATTCCCCCTTTAAGGTACTAAGCGCACAAACTTATTTTTACCAACTTGCAAAACTTTACCGTGTAAATCACTCCCTTGCTCAAAAGTGGTATCAACATCAGTAATGCGATCGCCATCTAAGCGTACACCACCTTCTTGAATTTTCCGTTTACCTTCCCCGGTGCTTTTACACAAGCCACTCACATTGAGTAAGTACGCTAACTTCACAGGAAATTCGGCAACCTCGGTTAACGAAAATTCGGGAACTGCACCTTCTTTACCGCCGCTTTTGGCTGCTTCCTTCGCTTCGTTAGCAGCCTGTTCACCGTGGTATTGTCTAACGACTTCCCAGGCTAATAACATTTGGCGATCGCGGGGATTTTCCGGTAACTTGTCTAAAGGTAAATCTGTCAACAACTCAAAATACTGTGCCAGTAAATTATCTGGTACACCCTGCAACTTTTGATATTTTTGTCCTGGGTGTTCCGACAAGCCCACATAATTTCCTAAAGATTTGGACATTTTTTGTACCCCATCTGTACCAATTAAAATTGGCAGAAGTAGTCCAAACTGGGGCTTTTGATGAAAATGACGCTGTAAATCTCGACCAACAGCAATGTTAAACTTTTGATCAGTTCCCCCTAATTCCACATCTGCCTCAACAGCCACCGAATCATAACCTTGCATCAATGGGTAGAGGAACTCATGGAGAAAAATCGGATTCTCTTTCTTATAGCGTTCTGCAAATCCTTCCTTGGCTAACATCTGCCCCACCGTCATGGTAGCTAGTAACTCCGTAGTTTTCCCTAAATCAAGCCGGGAAAGCCATTCCGAGTTATAACGCACCTCTAATCTACCCGGTGTGTCAAAATCCAAAATAGGACGCACTTGGTCAAGGTAAGTTTGAGCATTTTGCATTACCTCTGCCTCTGTCAGTTGGCGACGCACCTCAGATTTACCAGTTGGATCACCGATGCGAGCCGTAAAATCGCCAATAATTAGGACTGCCGTATGACCAGCATCTTGAAATGCTCGCAGTTTTCGTACTGGTATGCTATGACCAAGATGAATATCTGCACCAGTAGGATCAATTCCCAATTTCACCCTTAGAGGACGGTTCGTAGTCGCCAAGCGTTTCTCTAAACTTTCAACTTCCTGATCAGTATCAGTTGGTTGTGGGAATACTTCCACTATCCCACGATTGAGCCAAGAAAAATTTTCCGCCATACTAGGAGATTCGCTATTCACTACGCTTTTTACTTTATAAGTTAGGTTGGTTATGTTCACGGCCAAATTGTCCGCCATTTAATCTGCCAAACTAATATAATTGCAAAAAATTAACCGCCCTGCTGCAAAGAATCAATTACAGTAATATTTACAAGTGAGGAAGTGAAATCGCCGTGTCGTCTAGGACTTTTGAAGAAAAGCAATCCCAACGTCGGACTTCATCGGGTTTTGAGTTTTTAAAAGGAGTCGGCCAGATAGCTGGCGGTACTCTTTTATCAATCACGATGCTAGCAAGTTCCATTGTAGCCGGAGGGCTAGTTGGCCTGGCTATCAGCTTCCGCAATTTGCCGGATGTGAGGCAATTACGTAACTTTTTACCCTCAGAAACGACGTACATTTATGACATTAAGGGCAAACTGTTAGCCAGTCTCCACGGAGAAGCTAACAGAGAAGTCGTACCTTTAGATAGAATTTCCCCAAATCTCAAACGAGCGGTATTAGCTAGTGAAGATAGTCATTTCTATTATCACCACGGCATTAACCCTACAGGGGTAGGACGTGCTGTTATTACTAACTGGTTGGCGGGTGGTGTGAAAGAAGGTGGCTCTACAATCACCATGCAGTTAGTCAAAAACCTATTTTTGTCTCGCAGACGGGAATTTACCCGGAAGTTAGCTGAGGGAGTCCTGGCAATTCGCTTAGAGCAAATTCTTACTAAAGATCAAATTTTAGAAATGTACCTCAATCAAGTATATTGGGGTCATAATAATTACGGTGTCCAAACCGCAGCACGTAGCTATTTTAATAAGTCAGCTGAGAACTTAACTTTGGGTGAATCAGCAATGATGGCGGGTTTAATCCAAGCACCAGAGGAATTTAGCCCCTTTGCCAGTCTAAAGCTTGC
The DNA here is from genome assembly GCF_022063185.1 of Nostoc sp. UHCC 0870. Taxonomy (NCBI): domain Bacteria; kingdom Bacillati; phylum Cyanobacteriota; class Cyanophyceae; order Nostocales; family Nostocaceae; genus Nostoc; species Nostoc sp. UHCC 0870. Next base: position 3,342,203 of record NZ_CP091913.1, read on the forward strand.
CAAACAGAAACAAAGAGAAGTATTGGGGAGAATGCTGGACTTAAGCTGGATCACCCAGCAAGAACATGATGATGCCCTCAAGCAAGAAATTAAACTAGGCAGAATCAGGTCATTCCAAGGTAGTGCCTTACCATATATTACCAATACTGTGTCACAGGAATTGGCTAAAAAGTTTGGGCGAGAAGCATTGCTTAAAGGTGGAATGCGGGTACAGACAACAGTTGATGCTAGCTTCCAAACGATGGCAGAAGATACTGTCAAAAAGTGGCATAAAACCCTTCTAGGAAAAGGATTAAGCAAAAATCAAATTGCTTTGGTAGCAATTGATCCACGGACACATTTTGTGAAAGCATTGGTCGGTGGCGTAGATGCGAGAACAAGTGAATTTAACCGCGCCACCCAAGCGCAGCGTCAGCCAGGCTCTTCTTTTAAGCCTTTTGTGTATTATGCTGCCTTTGCTACGGGTAAGTATGCACCAGACAGTACAGTCATAGATTCTCCAGTCAGTTATCGAGATGGTAGCGGTTGGTACTTCCCCCGAAACTACGATGGTGGTTTTGCAGGGGCGATGTCAATTCGCACAGCTTTAGCTCAATCACGTAATATTCCCGTGATTAAAATTGGCAAGACTATAGGCATGAATAAAGTTGTAGAGACTTGCCGCATTTTAGGTATTAACAGTCCGATGGAACCTGTCACCTCTTTACCTCTGGGTGCAATTGGTGTCACACCAATGGAAATGGCTACTGCCTACGCTACCTTTGCTAATTATGGTTGGCAGTCACAAACAACGGTTATTGCCCGAATTACAGACAGCAGTAATAATGTATTATTGGACAATACGCCCAAACCCCAGCGAGTCTTAGATCCTTGGGCTTCAGCAGCTACGATAGATGTCATGCGCTCAGTTATGACCGATGGTACTGGTAAAGGTGCAGCAATAGATCGCCCATCTGCTGGCAAAACAGGTACAACTTCATCAGAAAAAGATATTTGGTTTGTAGGGACTGTACCACAGTTAACAACTGCTGTCTGGGTTGGTAGAGATGACAACAGACAACTAGCTAGTGGTGCAACTGGTGGTGGTATGGTAGCCCCCATCTGGAGGGAATTTATGACTAAAGCACTCAAAGGTGTACCAGTGGAAAACTTTAAGCCACCTTCTCAGTTTCCTCGCCCCAAGGCAAATTAAAGTAATTGGCCGTAATCAGTTATCAGTCACTTGATAACTGATTTAATTTTCCCATTCCCAATTAAGACTGTTTCTGCTCTGAAATACTTACCTAAACTTAGTAAAACTAGGTTTAGTGATTTCTTCATGCTTCTTCCAAGGTAGAAGGCTACTTCTTGTCCACAGGCGTTAAGTTCAGGTCAAGCCGACCTTACTTTTTGTTTTTCAACTAAAAAGCTGATTGGTTTGTGCGTCCTTGGTTTTCGGACATACTATGATTTTACAGCACTTAACGCTACTTTTTTTAGATATCTTTAAGCAGATTTAGCTAACAATTTGGCTACTTAGTAAAGCTCTAGCTCAGATTTCATCCGTTCCAGAGTCATCTGCATTTGATCAAACATTTGCTGCGGGGTAATACCAAATTGATTTAGCTGAGTTTTGAGTTGCTCTACAGTCATTTGCGCCATAAAATCCTCAGATAGCTCGAATCGCTTCATGAAGACGCGATAGCGATCCATCATTGCTTCCATTTGCTCAATGAACAGCTTTTTACCCTCACGGTCAAACTTACCGTAGCTGTTACCTAACTGAATCAGTGCTTGATAATCTTCAAACAACTGCTTTGCTTCTTGCTGAACTATATCAGAGTCAAAGAATCCCATGTGCCTCTATTCACCTGAGTCATGACACTCAGTAGCTTACAGTTTTGCTTTTATCTATGTTTATTTTAGTCTAGGGGACTCAATTCAAGAAATAGCTACGGTTAAAGTACGGTTTTTTACCGAAATTTCAACACTTGACTTAAGTTAGCTTCTGCCTTGGCAAAGAATTTATTTAACCAAGCTGCAATTCCTAAAGCTTTAGCTACTGATTTGGGATCAATGTGATCCTGGAGCGTAATGTTTAGATGGTTAGCATATTTTACAGCTAGTGGGTGTTGTGGGTTAAGCTTTAATGCCTGACGAATATAGACTTTGGCCATACCAGTAAAATTCTGTCGTAAATGCACCACGCCCAACAAAGCATAGTAATCACTGTTATTTGGTTCTAGTTTAATGGCATCACGCAGTTCCCGTACTGCTAATGACCAGTGGGATTGTTTAGAATAATCCATTGCTCGCTGATAGTGACGTTGAGCATAATTGACAACAGCTGGTGTAAGATGTTCTGTGTTTTCTGTTTTGTCTACTTCAACTGCTGCAACTGGCTGGGATTTAACTTCAGAAATTATAGGATGAGGTGGTTCTACTATAAATGAGTTGTCTGTGTGCAGGTACAAGTAGGCTAAGTTCAATTCATTTAATTTTTGGATCATCCAATAGGATTGAGTTAGGGATTCATATTGGAGTGTGGTGTAAGAGGCGATCGCTTGCTCATAGAATAAATCAGCTTCCTTGATAGACATCCCCTTGAGTTGTCTAATTAAAGGATTTTGCATAGATACAGCGTTTTTTCCCCAATTAATCGCTTCTAACCGCAGCGTTTTTATGATATCAGTCCGCTTTTGGAGATATTTCAAATCTTCGTAAGCTGGGTTAATTAAACGGGTAAATATTGCTGTGGCTAATTTTTGGTCTACACCGTTTTTATTAGCATAGTGATCGGGATGTAACAGCTTGGCTAAAACATGATAACGCTGGAGAATATGGCGTTCATCTGCTGTCACAGCAATACCCAACACGGCGTAGGGATCTGATAATTGCTGTAACCATTCTATAGGGAGTGCAGTCTGGGACATCGTTTTAGATTGGCAGATGAGAATTTTAAGATAACATTAGGCATTGGATACTGGGAACTGGCAAATAATAATTAATACAATAGATTTATGTTTGCTTGTCAATCTGAATTTTGTAATGCTGTATTTATGCGGGTGCTTTGTTACTATGGCTGTCTGATGGTCAAAATTGTGGTATTCGTGGATTAAGAGAGGATATGCTGATTAAGCGTAAAAGTAGAAGTGTTGCCGCTATTCTAGCCTTTGCTGGGACAGTTAGCATCTCTGGATTGCATAAGTTTTATTTAGGACAGCCTGTATGGGGTTTATTGTATCTTTTGCTATCGTGGACACCCATTCCCAAGGTTGCTAGTGCCATTGAGGGGGTTTGGTACTTAGCTCAAGATGAGGAAGCTTTTGATCGCAACTTTAATTTTGGCAAGTCAGCAGTAAAAATTTCACAATCTGTAGGTAATCAAGTTGGCGCGATCGCTGATGCTTTACGTGAGTTAGATAATTTGCGCCAAGATGGATTGATTACTGAGTATGAGTTTGAGCAAAAGCGTCGCCATCTACTTGACCAGATTTCTTGATTGTTGACTGGGAAAGGGCGAATAATTTTTGACTAATGACTATTGACTACTATGCAATGGCTACCTTGGAATTCTAAGTTACAAAAGCTTAGAGCTAAACTACTGAATGACCCCTACTATCGGCTACAGTCTGGGGAAGAAATTCAGATAGCAGCACAATTGGGTATTCGCATTGATGCTAATCAAGCAACTGTTGATGATTGGTTGCGCTTACCGGGTTTATCGATTCATCAAGCGCGATCGCTTGTAGACCTGTCTCGTTCTGGTGTAACATTTTACTGCATTGAAGATATTGCTGCGGCTTTGGGAATGCCCACACCACGATTAGAACCATTAAAACCTTTATTAAATTTTAGTTATTACGATCACGAATCTCTAGTTAATTCTACTTATATAATTAATCCTAATACCGCATCAGTAGAACAGTTAGCGCAAATTCCATTTATGGATATGTCATTGGCTGAAGCGGTGGTACAAAATCGCCTGTCATCTGGGTCTTACCGTAATTTAGCTGATTTCCAGCGCAGATTAGAACTATCTGGTGAAGCGATCGCGCAATTGATGTATTTTTTGAGGTTTTAGAAGGGATTGGGGATTGGGGATTGGGGACTGGGAAAGAACTTCTCCCTTGTCTCCCTTATCTCCCTAGCTTCTAAATTATTCCAATTCGATCAGGTGGCCAAAAGCGAAATACTGCGCGACCAATGATATTTTCTTGAGGTAAAAAGCCCCAGTAGCGGGAATCGTTACTGTTATTGCGGTTGTCTCCCATGACAAAAAATTGGTCTTCTGGGACTTTGACTGGTTGGAATGGTTGGCTAGGGGGTTCAGCGATATAGTCTTCTGTTAATGGTTGTCCATTGAGATAGACTTTACCGTTAGCGACGCTAACTATTTCGCCAGGTCTTCCAATAACCCGCTTAATGAAAGCTTGGTCTTTGGGATATCCCCGTTTTTGCAATTCTGCGGGTGGCTGAAAAACGACGATATCCCCAGATGTGGGTGGATGAAACCGATAAGAGACTTTCTCGATCACTAGGCGATCGCCTTCATATAAAGTGGGAAGCATTGACTCGGAAGGGATGTAACGAGGTTCAGCGATAAAAGTCCGAATCAACAGTGCTAAAACTAGAGCGATCGCAATTAGAGTAAAATTTTCTTGCCAATTACGCCATGATTTTGACGATGCAGGAGTTTCTTTCGGATTATTTTCCTGAGAATTCATAGAATTTTTCAGCCAGTTAAACAAGTATAAATTCCTTATTTTGATGCCAAATTTCTGCCAGTAAGCAAGGTTTTCGCTTACTGCACTTACAAATACTAATTCATCATAGGGCTATCTCACATACTATCACCAAGCAAAAATACTTACGAGCAAGGAGGATGAGTTAGCGATCGCATGATGGATATTTAGCGTTAGCGGAACTGACCAGAGGTATCGCTGTTTTATCCTCCGCAGCCCAGAGGGGAAGAAAAGATTAATTTAGCAAAATTTCCAGTGTTGAATCTGACCGCACTACATATTTTTCCGGCTGGAGTTCTGCCAAGGTAGATATTCTGATTTAAAATGTTAAATAATCTAGCCATAAAATACTTATGCAAAATGATCAACACATTGCAGAAACGTCATCAAATAATTTCCGTAATGATTTGTTATTAGAAATCGAAAAAACACCAGAAAGATACATACCAGAATTACTAGAAATTGTTCGGCTATTTCGCCAAAGTGTAATGCTTAAACAAGCATCTAGTCAGCAGTGGGAAAATGCTATTAATCAAGTTAACCATAGTGATGTAGTTAAACAACAAGAAAGAAAGTCTAAAATTAAACATTTATTTGATTCATGGAATGAGTTGGAGACTCAAGAAGAACAAGAAGAGATTTTAGAAGTCATTAAATCTATGCAAGATGTTTCTATTTAAAATTGAATGAGTAAAGTTATTGTTTTAGATTCTGCACCTGTGGGGTTAATCACGAATCCAAAAGCAACGCCTCTAGCTGTAGAATGTCAAGAATGGTTTTATACTCTATTTGATCGAGGCTATGAAGTAATTTTACCGGAAATTATAGACTATGAAATTAGACGAGAATTGTTAAGGGCGAATAAATTATCAGGGATTAGAAAGCTTAATCAACTTAAATTAGAAATAATTTATCTGCCAATTACAACAGAGGTGATGTTAAAAGCAGCCGAATTATGGGCTGAAGTCCGAAATCAAGGTAAATCTACAGCAGATAATAAAGCATTAGATGGTGATGTTATTTTAGCTTCTCAGTCTATTTTAGTTGCTAGCTATGGGCATGAGGTTATTATTGCTACGAGTAATAAAAAACATCTGTCTATTTTTATTGATGCTAGAGAATGGCAAGAAATTTAGTTTGTGGAAACTTTGTATAAGTTCGTAGTGTAAATTTTTTAAACGCAAAGGGATGCAGAGGTTAGCGCAGAGTGTTTCCGATATCAAAGTTTAGCAGCGATCGCTCTTCCAATGCTATGGAAATATTCATTTGGTAAAGCTCTAGGAAATTTAGCGATCACAAATACAGTTTGACTATTTCTAGTAACCAAGAAATCTTCTAAATAAGATGATGAAGGTTTTGTAAATTCTATAGGGTTTATATTATTCGTAATTTCTTTCCAAAAATCGTCAAATTCTCTTCCATAGAAAACAACTAATTCAGGTTTCTGTTCTTTAATTTTTTGACTAATGTGATTTATTCGCATATCAATACAATAATCTTCATAATTTTTTCTATTAGCTAAAAAAGGAAGATTACAATGTTTACCATATATCCAATGCTTACGAGATGGTGAGGGTAAAGGCAATAATTCTAATAAACAAGTCTCTTTATCTTTTCTACCTAATTCACTTATTTGATATTTACGAATATCTTCTACAGTAATATTTTCTTGTCCTTTCGCACTTAATACCATACGCATTATTGCCCTCCATACCGGGACACTTAATTTTGCACCTTCCTCAAAACCAGCCGCACATCCCATCGCTATATGATATTCTGCAAGATCATCTAGTTCTTTTTCTTTTCTTTCCGCCCATATATTTATTCTGTGCTTAACGTCTTCAAAATCTCCTCCTGCTTCTTCCATACCAATAAACCAATATTTTCCTAGATAATTACCATATCCATAAAAAGTCTCAATTCTTTTTTCTAGAAGTGCATCATCAAAAAAATCTGAATTATTCATATTTAAGTGTTTATACTTAAAAAGTTATCTTTATTAAGTCAAAAATAATGGGTTATAACAAAAATGTCTAGTCACATTACAAAAATTATCAGGAATCAACATGGGTGCATATTGGTGTTCTCAAGCTGAAGTCGTCACAACTGAACCTAAAATAGTCAAAAATTTAATTCTGCAAATTGCAAGTAAAAAAAATACAACATCAGTCCATAACCTAGAAATAAAAGGCAACTCTATATTTTTCGACTCAGATGGATACGGCTGTTTTGGTGTAGAGTGGGAAAATTATGCTAAGGATCTTTTATTTGAAAAACTATTTGAAAAGTACACAGGAGCATTAATTTGCTTTGAATCTGTCAACCAATATCAGGATTTAGGCTATTTATTTTCATCAATTTGGATTAAGCCTGAAGGTGAAGTTAACTGGGATGATGATGAAGAAATTGATGAAATAACTGAAACTTTTTATAAAAGAACTCGCGTTTTGTGGATAGAAGGGGATGTTTCGGAACAACCGTGTGAAGGTCGATTTAATGAAGCTGATATATGGTATATCACATTTGATTATTTAGAACAAAATAAAGAAGATATGCCCAGTCTCTATGCTGCTTACCGTAAAGCCAAAGTCGAAGGATTTGATGATTGGTCAATTTCCTTTATTGATAAGAAGAAAGTGATTAGTTGTGAAATTGCCCAACAAATAGGAGAATTATATAGTGATAATCAAGATGCTGTACTTGAAGAATGCCTAGAAAATATGAGACAGTTAAATTCTTACCCGATAGATGCTGAGTATGCAGATTTTGAGTTTGAACTTCCAGAAAATTTTCCTAAATTATCCAAATTATAGTCAATATAGCTGTAGCCATTTTGATCAGGAAATTGACATGAGTATAAGCAAGCGACAAATCTTAAAATTTGCGTCCTAATTTACTGAGTCCATAGCTATAAACTTCTTTCCTTTGCGTCTTTGCGCCTTTGCGCGAAACAATCCAAAAAAAACTTGCCTCAGAAGCATCACACCCCCAAGGCAAGCAAACCACATAAATGATTTTTAGCTATCTAAAGTTGCTTCACTTCCGAAACTAACTTCGACACCATATCTTTCGCACTACCAAAAAGCATAGTGGTTTTATCTTTGTAGAACAACTCATTATCTACACCAGCAAAACCCGCACTCATCCCGCGCTTAATAACAATGGTGTGCTTCGCCCGATCAACTTCCAAAATCGGCATCCCGTAAATTGGACTAGCGGTATCACTACGCGCCGCAGGATTAACTACATCATTAGCCCCAATTACCAAAGCTACATCAGCTTGTTCAAACTGAGGGTTAATATCTTCCATGTCATACAACTGGGTGTAAGGCACATTCGCCTCAGCTAACAACACATTCATGTGTCCCGGCATTCTTCCAGCGACGGGGTGAATGGCATACTTAACATCAACACCCATGCGTTCTAGTTGATCTGCCAATTCTCTCACACTATGTTGTGCTTGAGCTACAGCCATCCCATAACCAGGGACAATCACTACAGAACGGGCATAACCTAACATCATCGCCCCTTCTTCGGGATCAATGCTGTGGACGGTTTGATCTATTGCACCAGCAGCTGCACCACCAGCCGCCGTACTTCCCCCTGAACCAAACGCGCTGAACAGCACGCTGAAGAGGGAACGGTTCATGGCTTTACACATAATTTCGGTGAGGATTAAACCAGAAGCCCCCACTAATGCACCGGCGATGATTAACATATTGTTCATCACCACGAAACCAGCCGCCGCCGCCGCGACACCTGATAAAGAGTTTAACAGCGAAATGACTACGGGCATATCACCGCCACCAATGGGGATGACGAACATTACACCCAAGAATAGGGAAACTCCAACGACTGCCAAAAATACAGGTAAGCTATCTGGTGTGATGATTAAGTAGGCACTACCTGCTAGATAACTACCCAACAACAAAAGGTTAAATGGTTGCTGTAACGGAAATGTAATTGGTGAACCGCTAATTAAACCTTGCAATTTGGCGAAGGCGAGAAAACTACCTGTGAAGGTGACACCACCAATTAACACATCCAATAACATGGAGATGTTGACATCTAGGGGTATAGCTGCGCCAGCATCCAATAAACGCCAGAACTCAGCCACAGCGACTAATGCCGAAGCCGCACCGCCCAAACCGTTAAGTAAGCCCACCATTTGGGGCATTTCTGTCATCTGCACTTTGTAGGCTGCGATCGCACCAATTGCTGAACCAATCGCTAAACCTATCAAAATCATCTCATAATTCAATACGTGCTGGTCTAGCATGGTGGCAACAATCGCCAGCAGCATCCCCACCGCCGCAATCACGTTACCGTTGCGTGCAGTAGCAGGAGAACCCAGTTTTTTCAAACCCAAGATAAATAAAGACGCAGCGACTAAATACGTCAGCTGAATCCCAGTTGGTAAAAAATCGCTCACGCTTTAATCTCCTTCTTCTTGAACATTTGCAACATTCTGTCAGTCACAAGAAACCCAGCCACAACGTTGACTGTGGCTAAAGTCACAGCAATCAAACCGAGAATTACTGATAAATTAGTGTTTCTTTCTCCGGCTGCTACTATCGCCCCAATTACAGCAATACCCGAAATGGCATTTGAGCCTGACATTAGGGGAGTGTGTAAGGTTGGGGGAATTTTGTTGATAACTTCAAAGCCGATGAAAGATGCCAACACAAATACAAACAAAGCTGCAATTAATGCCTCTGTCATGGAAAACTCCTTATTTTTTAGGGGTGTAGGGGTGTAAGGGTGTAGGGGTGTAGGGGGAAGATTTTACCCCAATTCCCCATAGCCCAGTCCCCATTACCTCAGCACTGCATCTTGTAGCGCATCTTTGACGCGCTGATTGCGAATTTCTCCCGCGTGGGTAATGCAGACTGCATCGATGATGTCATCAGCAAAGTCTATTTTTAAGGCTTTGTCTTTAATGAGCAGCTGTAACAAAGATGTGAGGTTCTTGGAATAGAGTTGACTGGCGTGGACTGGCATTGATGAAGGGAGATTAATCGGCCCGATAATTGTCACACCATTCCAGACAATATCTTTACCGGGATCAGTGCAAGCACAGTTACCACCTTGTTCGGCGGCTAAATCTACAATGACTGAACCGGGTTTCATCTGTGCCACCATTTCGGCTGTAACTAGCAGTGGTGCTTTTCTACCGGGGACTTGGGCAGTTGTAATTACTACATCCGCATTTTTGACGTGTTCGGCGACAACTTCCTGGGTACGTTGTTTGCTAGCTTCGGAGATTTCTTTGGCGTAACCACCTGCGGCGGTTGTTTCTTCTTCTAGCTTGACTTCCACGAATTTTGCGCCTAAGCTTTGCACTTCTTCTTTGACGGCTGGACGAATATCAAAGGCTTCTACTACTGCACCCAAGCGTCTGGCGGTGGCGATCGCTTGCAATCCTGCTACACCAGCCCCCATAATAAATACTTTCGCTGGGGCAATTGTACCAGCAGCAGTTGTCAGCATGGGAAAATATTTCGGTAATGCGGCTGCGGCAATTAACACTGATTTATAACCCGCCAGGGAAGCTTGAGAAGACAAAGCATCCATACTTTGCGCCCTGGTGCTGCGGGGGATCAACTCCATACTCAACGCGGAGATTTTGCGATTAGCTAGTTGCTGCGCTACCACAGGATTTCCCAAAGGATTGAGGAAGCTAATTAATACAGTTCCTTCCCGCATTAACTCCACTTCCGAACGTCCATCCTCTCGTTCTTGTGGTGGGCTAACTTTCAATAAAATATCTGCTTCGCCCCATAATTGTGCTGAATTATGAATAATTTTAGCTCCTGCTGCTTCATAGTCAGCATCGCTAAAAAATGATCTTTCTCCTGCACCTGCTTCTACGCAAATTTCCAACCCTTGTTTAACTAATTTAGCAACGGTGTCAGGATTTAATGCTACACGCCGTTCACAAACTTCTATTTCTTTAGCAACTGCTATTTTCATGAAATCTCCTGGAGATAAATACCTAACCTCTGCCCAATCCGCCACTGTTGCAATTAGCTATGTAATGAACTCACAGCTACTGCTTTGAAGCATGAGTGATGGCTTTTTCGTTGAGATAGAACCTTGAACTTTTCCGTTTATTCTTGCTTTACGACAGACCAAGCTTTACTTTGATTTTTACAAGTCTTACTTTTACTAATAACTGCCAATTGCATTACTTATTGCAAATCTTAATTTTAATACTCTATTTTCTATCTATGTCTTTAGTATTTTTTAGGGATCTAAAATTTTTGGTTATATTTTTGATTACATCTTTTAATATTTAACCAATTTTTTGATTTTTCAGCTTGAGAGTTTCCCAATGGTTGTTTAATGATAATTGATGAGATGCTAGCCTATTTTTTACGATCTCTCCCAACTTAACAGGCGATCGCTAATTACATCACTCAACTTTTATAACGAAAAGACTAAATTACGATACACTTGTACATATTTAGCAACACTATCAAATGTCAACGGTGTTTATATGTAGCACAAATTTGACCAAGCTCATGGCAGCAGACAAAGGTTAAACCAATTCGCAATTCGCAATTCGCAACGATGCTCCCGCCCCGCTCCGCTAACGCAATTACGTTTTGTGTTAGCGGAGCGGTAGCGAGTCCGCGTTCGCGCAGCGTCTCGTAGAGAGCGTCCGGGGATTTAGCTGAGGCATCAAAACTCGCTGCCTATAGAGGCAGGGGACTTAAACCCCCAAAGTTCGTTCAAAGGCAAAAGATACAAGAAAAAGTTACTATATAAGGCACTTTTTATCTCTACATCACGTCTCTTGTCAGCAAGCTAATAGTAAAGTTTTAGTTACAAAAACTCAAATCACAGACCTAATTTTTGGTGGAGGAGTCACATTATGCGCCGTTTACTTTCCGTTTTAGCTTTGACTGGCTGTGTACTGACTAGTTTACCAGCTATTGTCTTGGCACAAGGCGGGCAAGGATTTGTACTGTTTAGCGGCATTAAACGGGAAAATCAGCTGCCCTTTCGGTTAGATTTTGGTGGTCAAACTGACAGTATAGATAGATACATATTTAGGATTCCTCCCCAAAATATGAAATTGGCAGTTGCTCAATTTGCTGTTACTTATCCTAACTATTACAAAGGCAGTTTTGATCCTAAAAAGATTGAAGTCAGAGTCAAGGGTAAGAAAGTACCCCTATCTGAAACTAAATGGAATAAAGAAAGCGGTTTAATTGAAATTTTTCCAGAAGAACCAGTACCAGCAGGTAGCAGAGTAGAGTTAGTGTTTTCTGGCGTCAGAAATCCAGCCTTTGGTGGTACGTTTTATTTCAACTGCCAAGTTCTCTCTCCAGGAGATGTACCATTATTGCGTTACATTGGGTCTTGGATTGTGACTATTAGTTGAGTCTTTGGGCATTGGGTATTGGGCATTGGGAAATAGTTACTCTCTGTTCTCCTCTGTCCCCGCTCCACCCTACTTTAATTTTTAGCTATGGGCTCTGAACTATGTACTCTGGACTATTGACTCTTAACAATGATATATTTTTAGATTGTGACTTTTTATAAAAATCGCCTAAAAGGAGAACAGTATGCAGAGAACACTGGGTGGGACTAACCGCAAGAGAAAAAGAACCTCTGGCTTTCGTGCCAGAATGCAGACACCAGACGGCAGAAACGTCATTAGAGCCAGAAGAAAGAGAGGACGGCATCGTTTAAGCGTGTAGGGTATTTTCAGCGATAAAGAACAGCTGTGGCGTTGCCAAAAGCAAATCGATTAAAATCCCGCCGAGATTTTCAGGCAGTTTTCCGGGCAGGAATGCGGCGATATAGCTCCCATTTAACTTTGAGAGCTTTAAAACCGTCATCTGCCAAAGAATCTTCTTTGGATACTGCCCCTAAAAATCCCATAACTACTGAGCGTGAAAATTTCACCAGTACAAAAATTGGCATCTCAGTTAGCACCAAAGTCAGTAAAAAAGCCGTGGTGCGTAACCGAATTAAACGCCAGATTGCGGCAGCGTTGCAGCAATTATTGCCAAAAATAGCACCAGGATGGAAATTGGTGTTAATTGTCAAACCAACAGCAGCAGAATCTGAGTGCGGAAGCCAACAATTTCTGCAAGAATTAGAGCAGTTGTTGGCACAAACTGAGGTATTAAATGGGCATTCGTGAAGAAATTTATTATGAAGGTGGCCCCCACATCGGGGACTTGATTTTAAATATCCTGATTGGCTTCACCGTTATAGGTATACCACTGGCAGTTGGTGCAATAGTTAGAGCCTTGTGGTTGCGTTACCGCATCACCGATCGCAGAATATCTGTCATGGGTGGTTGGATGGGACGCGATCGCACTGACGTAATTTATGCAGAAGTTGTCAAAATTGTCAAAGTTCCCCGTGGACTAGGAATTTGGGGTGATATGGTAGTGACTTTAAGAAATGGTAGTCGTCTGGAAATGCGGGCAATTCCCAACTTCCGCGAAGCTTATGACTACATCAATGAAAAAGTTGCTGCTAAAAATCCTCAATACACGGCTAAGTAGAGAATAGGGAGTAGGAAGTAGGGAATATCCAATTTGCTGATATAAAACAAAAAATTTCCCATATTCCACTTAACAAAGTCTACAGACTACTCCCCACTGCTGACTGCGACTCCCATTTTTGGCGTTGTGCGGCTATCCGTAGCAGAGGATAGTCGCATAGTCATCACTATTTAGATAAATTAGATTCAGATCAATTTACAGTACCTCAGGTTGAATTCAGAATAATGGATTTTGGTATCGGGTTTCTCTCAAACAACGTAATGCTGCCAATCATAGACTTGTTCTACAGCATTGTACCTAGCTATGGATTGGCGATCGTTGCCTTGACATTGATAATCCGCTTCGCGCTCTACCCCCTGAGTGCTGGTTCAATTCGCAGTATGCGGCGGATGCGAGTTGTACAACCTCTGATGCAAAAGCGGATGGCGGAAGTTAAAGAACGTTATAAGGACGACCAGCAAAAACAGCAGGAAGAACTGATGAACGTGCAGAAGGAATTTGGCAACCCCTTGGCGGGATGTTTGCCACTCCTGTTGCAAATGCCAGTCCTGTTGGCTTTGTTTGCCACCTTGCGGGGTTCGCCGTTTGCTGGAGTTAACTATTCTGTTAACCTGCAAATCGTTCCTTCTGAACAAATCGAACAAATTCAACCCCAAGCCTTTGCTACTGCTCCTCAGAACATTTATGTTGCTGATCAGGAACACGTTAAAGTTGCAGCTATTATCCCTAGCGGCAACAAATTAGCAGTAGGTGAACAAACTAAGATTCAATATCAGACCCTTGAAGGTAAACCATTCCCGGTATTACTGGCAGAACACCCAGAAACCAAGTTAATCCCTGAATGGAAAATTACCAAAGGGGAAGATAGGATCAAAATTGACGCGGAAGGCAATATAGAAGCCTTACAGCCAGGTGATGTCACAATTCAAGGTACAATTCCTGGATTGGCAGCCGATAAAGGATTCCTGTTTATTGATGCCTTGGGCAGAGTTGGAGCAGTAGACCCAGATGGTGTAGTCCACTGGGATATTGTGGCGATGATTCTCTTTTTTGGGGTCAGCCTTTACGTTAGCCAAATACTTTCCGGGCAGAACTCCAGTGGTGGCAATCCACAACAAGAAACCGTCAACAAAATTACCCCTGTCATCTTTTCTGGGATGTTCTTTTTCTTCCCGTTACCTGCTGGGGTATTGATGTACATGGTGATTGGGAACGTTTTCCAAACCCTGCAAACTTACATCCTCTCTCGCGAACCCTTACCAGAGGAACTACAAAAAATTGTAGAAACTCAGGAAAAACAAGTAGCGGCAGAACAAAAAACATTGCCTTTTGAGCCAAAAAGTTCCAAGAAAAAGACCACAGGTTAATAGATGAGCAATATTCCCATGCAGCGAGGTCAGCAGTGGCTAAAATCACTGCTGGAACTCACTGGGATGTCATCTGAGATTAGAGGTAGTGTAGAAGCTCCCCATTCTCCAGAAGAAGATGCCCCAGCAATAGATAGTTACTGGTTGACAATAGATGAAACCAGCTTGACCCCAGAGCAAATTCACGCCCTAATTGGTGCTGATGGTTCTGTGCTAGATGCAATTCAGTATTTGGCGAATTCTACCCTTAACCTCAATCAACCCGAAGAAGAACAAGCTTCCTACACGGTGGAATTGAATGGGTATAGAGTTAAAAGACAAGCTGAAATTCAAGCAATAGCCGAAGCAGCAGCCGAGCAAGTACGCTCCACAGGGCAAGAAGTGGAAATTAAATCTCTGAGTTCTGCGGAACGGCGGTTGGTGCATACCTTCTTCCAAGAGATGGGCGATTTAGAAACCTTTAGTCGTGGCAAAGAACCCCATCGTCATTTGGTTGTCCGTCCCGCAGGGGTTGAATCCTGAACATCTCAACCAGTACAGAATATTCGTTCTTGCTAAAGGCTAAACTATATATGGATTGTCAGCAATATTGCTGATAATCAACATACATTTTCGTGATGATGTTTTACCAATCCTATGGACGCAATTTTTATTCCGCAGCTAAATAAAGCCCCGGAGCGGACAGAGGAAGTTCAAGTTAAAGAATTTCTGCCTGGGCTAGAAACGTTGACACCAGTGCGTGGCCACGTCTGTGTGCAGCATCATGGCAATTATTTGGATGTGTCAGCTCAGGTAGAAACTATTATTACTTGTACCTGTAATCGCTGCTTACAACAGTACAATCACCGTTTAGTGGTGAATGCTCAAGAAGTTATTTGGTTAGATGAGGCGGTAAATCAAGAGCAAGACTTGCCTTTAGAAAGGGAAGTGGCTATAGAAGATTTGGTGGAAACTTTATCACCCAATGGTTATTTTTATCCCAGTGAATGGTTGTATGAGCAGATGTGTTTGGCTTTGCCTCAGCGTCAGTTATGTGATTTAAAATGTCCAGGTATTCTTAGCACTGCTATAGAGAGTGAAGAAGATTCTGTTGATAATCGTTGGGCTGGGTTGAAGGCTTTGAAAAAGCAACTTCCGGGATAGGTTTTGATCAGCTCACGCTCCAGGCGCAAAGTGAACTTATTGGCTAAATTTGCGCTCTTACCCAGTTCCTAAATGACCTGAGTGTTGGACTTCTCCCTATAGTTTGGCTTTGTTCATAGAATTGAGAAATTGCTTCCACAATTGGCAAGTTGGGAAAAGTTGGACTGATTTCTGACTCAACATACTTGCCATCTTGAAGGATGTTTATTTGGAGTCTGCCTTTTTCATATCGCCACAGTTCAGGGACTCTTAAGGCTTCGTAGGCTGCAAGTTGAGTTTTAGAGGTGACATCAACTTCAATAACTAAGTCGGGTGGTGGGTCAACTGTTAGGTCGATACGTTCTTTCCCAATCATCCGAGCGTGATTTTTAATATAGAAAGAATCATCAGGCTCTACACCAAAACTCATATCTTCACGTTTAAAGGTTGTTGAGCCAAAGGATTCACAATCAATTTCTAATTCTTCCAAGAGAATTTTTACCATATCACCAATGATGACTTTGGCTACCTCATGCTTCGGTAATGGCATTCTTATCTCCAACGTTCCCTGAATGTAAGCCAACCGAGTTGCACGATGGTCGCCTAGTTCGGTGAGAATTGCCTCAAATTCTTGCCAGTTAATATTTTGGAGTATTACTCTATGTCCTGGCGGTACACTTAATTGTCTGAATTGAAGTGTTACCATTAGTAACTTAGGTTATTTCTAATAGTTTGAATAAATTCCTGCACAGCATCATATTGGTCAGGCATAGAAATATAATGCAGCAGCAAAGCTGGGTCTAAATCTGGGAAAAATCTACTCCGGTTGACTTCTTCATATTCTCCCTGCTCATTCAGACAGAATATTTGAATTTGATTAGCTTTCCAGAACCAAACTTCGGGTATTCTCTTGGGCTTGTATAAATCTTTCCTATTAATAGTTCCACTGGTGACGATAACTTCAATTACAATGTCGGGTGTTTCTTTATTACTCCCAATGCAGTAAGATTCATCCGGTGTACCAGAAGCATACCCTGGTTCTTCTAAGGTAAAACCACCGCGACCGTAGAAGCGGATACCTTTCTCCCTCATATAAGCTTCGAGTAAATAACCGAGAGTTGTTTTCACGTACTCGTGTTTATCTCCAACGGGAGACATAATTTCCATTACCCCTGCTAAATAAGTTAGTCTGACTTCTCGGTTATCTTCTAGTTGTGCGGCGATGATTTGGAACTGTTCCCAAGAAACGCCATGAACAGTGACTAATTTTTCTTCTGTTGGCTGTTCTAATAATGAGATTGCCATGAGCGATCGCAATTTCAATAAATAATCTGTATATTCTCTAGTCTAGTATTGTCAACAAGAAATTGGAGTGACAATTATTGCCACTCCAAGATTCTGAATGGAAAGAAACAAAGCTGAGAGTGAACGATAAAATAATGTATAATGTGATGTATACATTAATATATTTAAACAGTGTCGAGTAAAATTCGTAAGCAGATTTATATTGAGCCGCGTCAAGAGCATCTGCTAAAAGCGATCGCACAACAGGCGGGTGTCAGTGAAGCAGAAATTATTCGCCAAGCAATTGACCTACATTTGGGCAAAATAACTCCACCGCCAACAAATACCGCAGTTTGGGAAGCAGAAAGAAAATTTATCGAAGATATGAAAACTCGACCTGCTCAACCTAGAGGACGAGACTGGCAGCGTGAAGACCTCTATGAACGGTAGAGTGTTAATTGATACGAATATTTTGGTTTATATTTACGATCCACTAGATAGTACAAAACAAGAAAAGGCGATCGCAGTTACTGACCACTTGATTCGTTCGGGTAAAGCTGTAATTAGTACCCAGGTAATGGGAGAGTTTTTCATGGCAACAACCCGTACTCGAAGGTTACTTTTGACTCCTGCTGAGGCACTGGAGCGAATGCGTAACTATTTAGCTGCTTGTCATGTTGTTGATATTACACGACTCATCACCTTAGAAGCGATTCGTGGTGTAGAAACTCATCATTTTCAGTTTTGGGACGCGCAAATTTGGGCGACAGCGCGACTTAATCAAATTGAAGAAATTTACAGTGAGGATTTCGCATCCGGTTCTATGGTTGAGGGCGTGAGGTTTACCAATCCTTTTCAGGGCGGGTTTTGACAAAAGAAATTGGAGCGATAAAAATTACCGCTCCAAGATTCTGAATAGAGGAGAAATTTTTGAACTTAAGACTACTTGCTGTTACCATTGCTAGCAAGCAGACGTTCAGCCAGCTTTTCTGGTACTTCTTGCAGGTGGTCATATTCCCAGTGGAAAGAACCAACGCCGAGAGTGAGCGATCGCAGCTCTACAATAAAGTCTTGCATCTCGGCTTGTGGTAAGTAAGCAGAAATATTATCCCAACCTTGCCAGTCGTTTCTACCTTCATAGCCCAAAATCTGACCCCTACGACCACTCAGCAATTGCAGCACCTTGGAGGTAAATTCGCTGGGTGTGGTTACTTGTAACCGCAAAATTGGTTCTAGGAGGGTGGGTTGCGCCTGGGGTACTCCTGTTTGCATGGCTAACCGCGCCGCTTGCTTAAAGGCTTGTTCGGAACTATCAACGTTGTGATATGAACCATTGGTTAATGTCACCGCCACATCTACAATTGGGAAACCTAAAGGCCCGTGGGTGAGGAATTCCCGCACTCCCATTTCTACGCCGGGAATGTATTGTTTGGGAACTACACCACCAACGATAGTTTCCTTGAAATTAAAGCCTTCCCCACGGGGTAACGGTTTAATATCTAGGAAAACATCCCCAAATTGCCCATGACCGCCGCTTTGATGCTTGTAGCGTCCATGTACTGAGTTTACAGATTTGCGAATGGTCTCTTTATAAGGGACTTGTGGTAGGTGGGTAGACATGGGTAAGTTATATTTGCGTCGCAGTCTATCTAAGGCGACTTGCAAATGAATTTCACCTTGTCCCCACAGAATCACTTCGTGGGTGTCACCGTGCTGTTCCCAAGTTAAAGAGGGGTCTTCTTCTAATAACTTAGTAATAGCAGCACTCAATTTCACTTCATCGTTGCGCTTTTCTGGGGTAATCGCCAGGGCATACACTGGTTCTAGTGGGTCAGGTTTGGGTAATGTTAACGCCTGTTCTGTAGAGATGATATCCCCGGTTTTAATCCCTTCCAATCGGCTCAAGGCCACAATTTCACCAGCCGTAACTTCATTGACTGACTGCTGTTGTTGTCCCATGAGGCGATAAATACCGCCAGTCCGTACACCGTTGAGAACAATCCCATCGGTTAATTTACCTTGCCAAATCCGCACGAGGGAGAGTTTACCTCCTTGGGGAGTGTAATAGGTTTTCAAAACCTGGGCTATGGGTGTATTGCTGGGTTTATTCCCTTGAAGGCGGCGTTCTGCGGTGGCTTCTGGTGCTGGTGCTTCCCGTAGCAGTGCATCTAATAGGGGTCTTACACCATAATCTTGTTCGGCTACGCCAAAGAAGACGGGGACTACCAAATCTGCCCCTAATTCCATTTTTAAATCTGTGAGAATTTCTTCTTGGGGTGGTTCGATATCTTCTAAAAGTTCTTCGAGTAAATGATCATCAAAATTGGCTAAAGCTTCGAGCATTTCGGCTCTGGCTGTATGTTCTTCTGCTTTTAAATTTTCGGGAAAAGGAATGGGGTCAGCTGGTGCGCCTGGATGATATTGATAGGCTTGTTCGCTCACCATGTCGATAAAGCCTGTTAGCTGTTCCCCTTGCATGATGGGGTATTGATGGGCTACTAATGGACGGCTAGAAACCGCTTTGAGGGCGTGTAATGTTTCTAGGACGTGGATATTCGCCCGATCCATTTTATTAACAAAGACAAGATGGGGAATTTCCCAATCGTCTAGGAATTTAAATAGAGGCGCAAGGGTGAGGACTCGTTCACGGATAGGTTCGCAGATGACAATGGCTGCATCAACCCCGATTAAAGCGTTATAAGTCTCTTGAGCAAATTCTATACTGCCTGGACAGTCAATAAAAGTAAAACGAGTGTCATTATACTCTGCGCTAGCGGCACTAACTTCTACACTCATCTGGCGATCGCGTGCTTCTGCTGCACTATCACCGATTGTGTTACCATCCTTAACGCTGCCTTTGCGAGAAATCGCTCCTGTGACAAATAACAAGCTTTCTAATAATGTTGTTTTTCCACTTAAATAAGGGCCGACAATGGCAACATTCCGCGAACCTGATATGACTTTTTGGCTCATAAAACCTCCTTTGCAGTAAGTTTCTCTTACCGCGTAGCCCTGTGTTTTTGAGAGGATGAATAATTACACCCATTGCCGGAGAATTATCCCCCCTTTAACTTGCAATTATGCTCTCTTTAACTAAAAACAAAAAAAATTGTAGCCTGTTGTAAGATTTACCTTAAGAAAAATTAAGTAAAACTAACTTTAATCCCGAATAGAAAAGTTTTGTTAAAACCTGATTTTTGACGGAACTTTTTATGAATAACAGTGACATAAATTAGATTGAGTCAATACATCAATGGACGTATATTTCTATAATTATCCTATCGTCGGGATGCTGGGTTTAACATTACTATGGGGATGTATGCTGCCAGTCTCAGCTAACTCTCTTACTCCCCAACTTTTCAATATAGCACAGTCTAGTGTGCCAACAGCAACAAGCTTGCTAAATCAAGGCTTACAAGCAATTCAATCGGGGAGAGTACAAGATGCGATCGCAGCATTTCAAAATGCCACTCAGTTAGATCCTAACTTAGCCGCAGCCCATTACAATTTAGGTTTAGCACTGCGACAAACTGGACAATTACAACCAGCAGCTAATGCTTTTTATCGCGCTACTCAAGCTGATCCTAATTTCTCTCTCGCCTTTGCCAATTTAGGGGGAGCGTTGTTAGAAGGTAATAATTTACAACAGGCGGGTGAATACTTACAACGGGCTTTACAAATCGACCCCCAGCTAGGTTTTGCTCACTATAACTTAGGATTAGTCAGACAACAGCAACAAAATTGGTCAGGCGCGATCGCATCTTTTCAAAAAGCGATTGCATATAGTAAAAATGCCCCAGAACCTCACTATCATTTAGGTGTCTGTTATTTACAACAAGGTAAAATTAATCAAGCTCAAGAAGCCTTTGAGCAAGCCATCAAAATTAATCCTAAATATCCAGATGCTCATTATAATTTAGGCGCAATTTTGTTAAATCAAGGCAAACTGCAAGAAGCTTTAGTTTCATTTAGAAAATCAGCAGAAGCTAATCCTAATTATCCTAATGCTTATTATGGTGCAGGGTTAGTTTTTATGCAGTTAAATCAGTATGGGGAAGCGGTGAAAGTCTTTACCCATGCGAAAAATTTATATAACGCTCAAGGTAATCCTCAATGGGCAAAAAATGCTGAAAGATTGTTGCAGCAAGTACAAAATACAAAACAATAAATAGTCAATATCGAACAGTTATTTATGAGATTGTGTGATTTGTATTCGATAATCAATTTTAGAGCTATTAGCTAATAAATGATAACTCTTAAATTATCATTAGTGCTGAGGCAAAAATAATTAAGATTAGATAAGAATAAACATAAGGCATGAATTGGCTGTGGTGGTCTGCCCTGACCAGATAGAAACGGAAATCTACATGAAAAAGCGCGTCAAGAGTCGATTTTTATTTTGCGATCGCTGGCTAGATAGACACGCGATCGTTGGCTATATGGAAGCTTTCCAAGACTTGCTGGTAATTATTTTGTGTTTAGCTTTATTTGCAGTCATGGTCATACAATTGTGGGGAATATTTATTGCGATTACCCAACAAGTAAACTATAAGCTATTAACAGCCAAAGTCCTTTTTGTATTAATTTTGGTTGAATTATTTCGGCTCTTAATGGTTTATCTAAAAGAGCATAGCATTTCCGTAGGGGTAGCGGTAGAAGTAGCAATCGTTTCTGTTCTCCGAGAAGTGGTTGTTCACGGCGTATTAGAAATTTCTTGGATTCAAACTATAGCAATTTGTGGCTTATTATTTATTTTAGGTGGTTTATTAATAGTTTGTGCTAAGACACCGCACATGGATTGTATGAGTGCTAATACTAAATTTTGTCCAATTAGAGATAAAGAAAAACACAACAAAATAGAATTTAATTATTCACAAAAATATGATGATAATCAAACCCGAATTAAAGAATAGAGATGTTTTCAACTAATCGCAGTGTTGTACGCATAATCCAACTTTTTACGTTATGTGGAAAATCTAACGCTAAACCTAACCCCCGTCTCTACTAGCTAAGGTGTACACACAAGTCCAACATTTTCACGCTGAACCCTCATCCCGCCTAGAACTTAAGTTCTAGGCTAATAGCTAAAGTCCACTCAAGTGGACTAAATGAAATTTCTCTTTGAGTCTTCTTTAGAGGACTTACGCTATGAGACTCGGAATTGATTCTGAGGCGGGATAGATACACTGCGCCAAAACTTGTGTGTACACCTTATCTACTAGGGAAAGGGGAAGATGTAAAGGAGATTTACTCTAGCGTTTGCTGATAGCGAACTTGACACTCTCCGGGCTGAAGCCACGGAGATTCTTAAGACCTCACGGACTTAATATCCTGATTGCTCAGGTTTCCAAACTCACCACGTGTGCTTCGTTGAGCGTGGTGATACGCCAGTTGCTCTACTTGGGGAGACCCCAAGACCGCACTGGCTCATCTTTTGGACGTTTAGCTGTTAAATAGCAAGTTTCGCGGAGTCCCCACGTACTATTCTTAAACCTCTATCCCTAATGGTCTTTGCCGCACCAATGTCAGCGTGTTCGCGATGTCCGCATTCTGTACAAATGAACTTCTCACCATCACGATTTGACTTATCGATATGTCCACAGTTTCTGCACTGCTGACTAGAGTGTTTAGGGTTAATTTTAATTACGGCCTTTCCTTGCTTTGCAGCGAGATACTGAATCTTTAAAATTAACTCACTCCAACTTGCATCAGAGATAGCACGATTCAAACCTTTTTTTCTGGATTGCCCATTCTTTAAAAATCTCCCGGTTTTTTCATCAACTTTGACTTTACAACGCTTCAACATTCCAGATATATTTAAATTCTCTAACGCAATAGCATCAACCTTTCTGGATACTATTTTGTTAGCAACATCCCACTGGTAGGCGACTCGTTTATCTGTAATCTTCTTGTAAAAACGTCCTAGTTTACTTGCTGCTTTTTTACGATTTTTACTACCCTTAACTTTTCTGCTAACTCGTCTTTGTCTAATCTTCAAAGTCCGCCTAGCTTTTTTGTTAGTTGAAAATTTAGGATTATCGATTTGATGCCTATCCGACAAGTGGACAAGTTTGGTTATTCCCAAATCACAACCAAGAATAGAATTGACTTCATCCAGTGGCTTTGATACGTAATCTGGAACGGCTTTATCTTCAATCCTAATCGAGACATACCAACCATCTTGACGCTTGCGAATTGTTGCAGCTTTGATGGTAAATCCTTTTGGTATCAAGCGGGAATTAAAAAAACGCATCCATCCTAACTTGGGAAGATAGATTTTATTGCTTTGAATTTTTACACCCATCTGGTAAGTAAAGGATGTAAAATTACTTCGGTTTTTAAACTTTGGAAAACCTCTACCCTCTCCTGACGGAGACGCTACGCGAACAAAAAAGTTTTTGTAAGCAGTATCTAGACGTTTAACATTTTGCTGTAGCACTGTAGAGTCAATTCGACCAAACCAAGGTCTAGCTTTCTTTAACTCTGGTAATGCCGTTATTTGGATATCTCCAGCACTACGTCGTGGGTTTTTGAGTTTGCCATCCTTGTCAACTTTGGTATCTTTCCAAGGTTCTCCACTTGCACCATTCTTGCTCACAAAACAAGTTAGTGGACAGGCTTCTCCTTTTGTCCTGATGTCGCAATATTCACCCTGAAAGAATTGCTGATTATATTGGGCTATTCTATCAGCTAGACTCCAGTTGTAAGTGGAGCGCAGCATATCTAGCCATCCATCCATTTCTTTTGACTGAGTAACATTAGGACGCAGCTTGTAGGCGTAATTTGTTAGCAAATACTATCACCTCCCGTTGTTGATTGGCTTGGTCAAATATACACTATATATATACAAAACACAATCAGCGATTATAGAAAAATGGGAATTTTTTCTCCAGATGAATACAGACATGAAGGCAATGCAATATCACTTCTTAACTATCACTTCGTTTTTATACCCAAACGCAGAAAGAAGGTATTAGTAGACGCAATAGCACAGAGATTACAGGAAATCATCTGTGAAGTTTGCAATGAGAATAGATGGAGAATTATTGCAATGGAAATCATGCCTGACCACGTTCACTTATTTTTGAACGTAAAGCCAACAGACAACCCATCCCAAATCATGAACAGAATTAAAGGACGGGCTTCTCATCACTTAAGAAAAGAGTTTCCAGAATTACTTAAGCTTCCAACTCTCTGGACACCGAGCTATTTTGTTTCCACTGCTGGCAATATTTCTACAAAGAATGTAATAGAGTATATTGCACACCAAAAAGATTAAGTCAGAACACCCTAAAGGGTGCTGTTAGCCTTCATCCCCTCCCCTGCCTGTTCGCGCAGCGTCTCCCTTTGGGAGAAGTACGAGATGCGGTGCTTACGCACCTGTCTCTCAGGGGTTTTCGGCATTTCCCTTATAATCCTTCTGTTTAGACGCTAATAGTTTTCTTTGTCTGCTATTGCTTTGAGGCAGACTTTTTGATTTAATAAAAACTATTGTCAAATATTTATGAGAATTATATTTATTGCCATTCTCAAGATAATCCATCAAAAATTCCTGTAATAGCTAGTAAATGATGCTTATTAGCTGATTTAGCAAAGATGGTATACTCAATTGGCAATAATTAAAATAGCCTATCTTAAATAAAATAAAATCTTAATTATTTATAATATTTTAATGAAATAAGGAGAAAATATGCAGCGTCGTCAGTTCATCTACTTAGTAGGATTAGCAACAGTGAGTGGTGGATTAGCGATCGCCTGTGGTGCTAATCCCAATCCTAGTGATACGGCTGAATCAGCAACCCAGGCGACAACTACCAGTACCACCAGTAGTGAATTAGAAAAAACCTTGGTAGTTTACTCAGGACGCAACGAAAAACTCATAGGTGAATTGATTAAGCAATTTGAGCAACAAACAGGCTCTAAAGTAGAAGTCCGCTATGGTGATACGGCTGAGTTAGCATCAGCAATTTTGGAAGAAGGTGCAAATAGTCCCGCAGATGTTTTCTTTGCTCAAGATGCAGGTGCTTTGGGAGCTATACAAAAGGCAGGTAAAGCATCACAGTTACCTGCATCCTTGCTGAATCAGGTAGATAGTGTTTACCGTTCACCTGAAGGTAAATGGCTAGGTATTACTGGCAGAGTAAGAACAGTTGATTACAACACAAAATTAGTCAAACCAGGGGAATTACCAACTTCTATCTTTGGCTTTACTGAACCAAAATGGCGCGATAAAATTGGCTGGTCTCCCACAAACGGCTCATTTCAATCCTTTGTTACTGCCTTGCGGGTCGCCGAGGGAGAAGATAGAGCTAAACAATGGTTAGAAGGTATCAAAGCTAACAATGCTAAAGTTTACCCCAACAATACCTCCATCGTGGAAGCTTTATCTAGAGGGGAAATAGCTGTAGGGTTTGTCAATCACTACTATCTAGAACGCATCAAAAAAGAAAATCCTCAAACCCCTGTAGAACATCACTTTACCGATGATGTTGGTTCTTTGGTGAATGTCGCTGGTATAGCGATTCTCAACAACGCCAAGAATCCTAATATTTCTCAAAAGTTTGTGGAATTTATGCTGAGTGAAACCGCCCAAAATTATTTTGCTAATCAAACCTATGAATATCCTCTCACCTCAGCAGTTGCTACCCCAGGAAAATTGAAATCTCTCAAAGAGATTAAACAGCAAACTCAAAAAATTGACTTGAGTAATCTGGATGACTTAGAAGCAACACTCAAACTCATGCAGCAAGTGCAAATTATCTAAGATGTTATTAGCTGCATTGTATAAAGTAAAAAAAAATATCTAAAGTTTTTGAGAAATTTTCTTGCTTACTAGTGCTAGTTAATGGTAATGGTTGAAAGGAAGAAAACTATTGCAAAAACTTCCTGTTAAAGGGAAATGGAGACCAGGAGATTGAAAACTTTGCCATTAATGAAAGTGACAGCTGGAGCTATGGCTTTTATGCTCAGCTGGGGGGTGGGCTTAAGTGTCAACGCCCAAACCAAAACTATTACTATCTATTCAGGTAGAGGGCAAAAACTGATTGAGCCATTGCTCGCCCAAGCCAAAAAAGACTTAAATTTAGATATTCAGGTGCGTTATGGCGATACAGCCGAATTAGCGATCGCACTTTTGGAAGAAGGTAAAAATAGCCGTGCTGATTTATTCTTTGCCCAAGATGCCGGCGCATTAGGCACACTAGAAAAACAAAAGCGCACCCTGCCAATTTCGTCTAACTTACTGAATAAGGTAGATTCTCGCTTTCGGTCTCCCCAAGGACAATGGATAGGAATTTCGGGACGCGCTCGTGTAATTAACTACAACACCAAGCTAGTCAATAAAAATCAATTACCGACCTCTATTTTGCAGTTAACACAACCACAATGGCGCGGTAAAGTTGCTTGGGCCCCAACAAACGGGTCATTTCAATCATTTGTCACCGCCATGCGGGTGCTAGAGGGAAACCCCAAGACTCTGCAATGGCTACGGGCAATGAAAGCTAATGGGGTCAAAGATTACCGCAACAATAGCACAATAGTAGAAGCACTAGGGCGCGGAGAAGTTCAGCTAGGTTTAGTTAATCACTACTACTTACCTAACTTAAAAAAAACTAATCCCAACTTACCTGTAGCGGCTCACTACACCAATAAAGACTCAGGCTCAATGATTAATATTGCTGGAGTCGCCATTATGAACTCCACCAAGCAAAAACCGGAAGTAGAAAAATTTATTGGCTACCTACTCAAACCGAGTTCACAAACTTACTTCGCTAAAGAAACTAATGAGTACCCCCTAGTCAAAGGGATACCAGGACCAGCAAATCAATTACCACTGAACAAGCTCAATCCGCCTAACGTTAACCTGACCAACTTAAATGATTTGCCAGGAACATTGGAATTACTACAACAGGCAGGAGTTTTGTAGGCATTGAAATCTTCGATTCGCCCTCCCTTATTTCTTACCATAGCCGCAGGAGTAGTAGCGATCGCTATTGCCCTGCCTTTGGTCTACTTAGTTACCCGTGCAGTAGGTATTGGCGGGGAAGAGTTCTGGCAATTGATCTCTCGTCCCCGCAATATCTCCATTTTTTTCAATAGTGCATTAATGGCGGCAACTGTCACCGTGTTCTCAGCACTGATTGCTGTACCATTAGCATTTTTGACAGTGCGGACAGACTTACCAGGGAGAAACTTTTGGTTAATAGCCACAACATTACCCCTGGCAGTACCTAGCTACGTCGGCAGTTTTGCCCTCATTGCCACCTTAGCCCCCAGGGGTAGCTTTTTACAATTGTTGCTAGAACCATTGGGGGTAGAAGAGTTACCTTCGATTTATGGTTTTCCGGGAACAGTCCTCGCAATTACTTTATTTACCTATCCCTATTTACTGCTGAGTGTACGTTCTGGCTTGCAAGGAATAGACCCTTCTATAGAAGAAGCCTCCCGCAGTTTAGGTTACAACAGTAGAGAAACCTTCTTCCGGGTAGTATTGCCACAGTTGAAACCATCAATCATCGCCGGGGGATTATTGGTAGCCTTATATTCCTTGCGGGACTTTGGTACACCCTCATTGATGCGGTTTGATACCTTTACACGGGCTATTTTTATCCAATACAAAGCCAGTTTTAACCGTAACACCGCCGCAGTTTTATCTTTAATGTTAGTGACACTGGTGCTGGTAATTTTATGGCTAGAATATCGAATGCGATCGCGTGCTGCATATTATAGTCGTGGTTCAGCCTCCCTACGCCCACCGAAAATAATTAAATTGGGAATTTGGAAATGGCCAGCCCTCGGTTTTTGCTTACTCATCACTAGCTTTGGTGTGTTCTTACCAGTCGGTATCACAATCTTTTGGCTACTGCGTGGATTCAATACTGGTTATACCTTCCCTAATTTACTACCCAGCATCTTCAACTCAGCCTTGGCAGCCGGACTAGCGGCTTTAGCTGCTACCATCTTTGCCTTACCCATCGCCATTTTATCAGTGCGTTTCCCCAGCAAAATCACAGCCGTTATTGAACGTTTTTCTTATATAAGTTTTGGTATTCCAGGAATTGTCATAGCCTTATCACTGGTGTTTTTTGGAGCTAATTACCTCCCATTCCTGTACCAAACTCTACCGATGCTGGTGTTTGCATATTTGGTATTATTTTTACCACAATCAGTGGGAGGAGTCCGCACTTCCTTATTACAAGTAAATCCCCAGTTAGAAGAATCAGCCAGAAGTTTAGGCAGGTCAGCTTGGCAAACTTTAATAGAAATTACCCTCCCCTTAGTCAGACCAGGAGTCTTAAGTGGTGCAGTCTTGGTATTTCTCACAGCAATTAAAGAACTACCTGCAACCATGCTGCTAGCCCCCATAGGCTTCAACACCTTAGCAACGCAAATTTGGCAAGCCACAGAAAATGTTGAATTTGCCGATGCCGCAGCTGCTTCACTAGCTATGCTATTAGTCTCTATGAGTTCAACCTTATTAGTGTTATCTCAAGAGAATATTAAGAAAGAGAAAGTGATAAACCAAGTACCAGCAGCAACAAAACTCTAATTCATTTCGCCTTTGTATCTTCTTCGTTATCTATCTATGCAGCCAGCCATCCTACACCTACAAAATGTCACCAAGCAGTTTTCCGATAACACCTCTCCTGCTGTGGATAACGTATCATTCACACTGCAACAAGGTGATGTTTTAGGATTACTTGGCCCCTCTGGCTGCGGTAAAACTACTTTGTTGCGTCTAATTGCAGGTTTTGAGCGTCTACAAACAGGAACAATTAAAATCGGGGAACAGATAGTTAGTAATAACTCTATTTTTATCCCCGTAGAACAGCGTGATATTGGAGTTGTCTTTCAAGATTATGCACTGTTTCCTCATCTCAATGTGGCAGACAATGTAACCTTTGGGTTGAGAAATATTAGTAAACAGCAAATACAAAAACGTGTAACCGAAGTCCTCGCCTTAGTTAGATTAGAAGGACTAGAAAAACGTTACCCTTACGAACTATCTGGTGGACAGCAGCAGCGTGTTGCCCTAGCCCGTGCTTTAGCACCCCAACCTCAACTCATGCTTTTAGATGAACCATTAAGCAATCTGGATATTCAAGTTAGGTTGCAGTTGCGGGAAGAAGTCAGAGACATTCTCAAAGCAGCAGGTACTTCAGCAATTTTCGTCACCCACGATCAAGAAGAAGCCTTAGCTATTTCTGATATAGTCGGCGTGATGCGACAAGGGCATTTAGAACAAATAGGCACACCAGAAGAAATTTATACTCATCCAGCATCCAGGTTTGTCGCGGAATTTGTCACCCAGGCTAATTTCCTCGCAGCCCATCGCCAAGGTAATGTTTGGGAAACAGAAGTTGGGTGTTTTGAGTTACCAACTAATCACGCCAACAATTCAGGCGAAATTATGATCCGCCAGGAAGACTTGATTTTAACACCAGCTACCGATGCCTCTGTATTTATACGTACCCGCAGGTTTTTAGGGCGCGAGTACCAATATTGTTTGCAAACTCCTTCTGGTCAAGAAATTCATGTGCGGACAACGACAGATACGTCATTACCTGTGGGTACACGAGTGCAGATATCCATAGCAACTGATGCTGTACATATTTTTCCGCAAGACACGGGGAAATAGTCAAGATTATACTTGAAAAGTCTATTGTTTTTCTAGAATTTTATGAGGTAAAGGGTAATTTGCTCACATAATTACCAACCTCATAAACTATTTAGGTTATCGAATTAGGGACTTCCAGAGAAAAAATATCCAAACTGTAGGGTGCGTCAGTGCGATAGAACCTAACTATACTCAGAAATTATTCATACTGACGCACCCTACCCAACCATCAATTGCGGATAATTTATTTCTTGGTGTTCCCTTAAACGAGGCGCAAAATTTTACATCAAAAAAATCATAGCCAAGGTTATAGGAAGGCAAATTTATTTTTATTTCAATTTAGTTATTGCCAGATAAAAAGACAAAATACTATAAATAAAAGCCTAATTTTAGAGTATTTTAAGCTACTTTACAGAAGAAAAAACCAGTCTTAAAAAGACATTAATTCTGATTTTATAAACAGAAAAAATATTAAACTATCTAATATACATTCTCTGCAATCAAGTTAATTCAGCCTTTAGTTAAATAGAATTAATTAATTTGCTAGGTTACTATCTTTAGCAATATGTTCGCTATATGTTAATACAGAGCAGATAAGACTAAAACCCTCATCTAGAGATGCGATTTATCGCGTCTTTAAAGACAAATTACCTACACAAATATAGCGTTTCCTAATCACATGAGGTATATCATAGCCCACTCCTTGCTTGCTTGGGGGGGGTGAGGCTTTGCGTTCGCATAGCGCAAACCTAATAAATGCTTGTAAGTGTTGGGTTTCGTACCTCAACCCAACCTACAGATTTTGATTTTTTAACCTTAATCAAACCGTATTGAATGTACTTCAATGTGAAATATTCATCATTGTTTACTCCATCAAATCATGTAAAAATAGTTATTAAGATAGCTATTTTTACAGTTTTATTAACAACTAATCTCATAGCAGGTAGAGTGAGTGCAAAAAAACATTCAGACCTAAAATTGTTAGTACCTAGTAAATTATTTGACGATACAACAGAAAAACTATCTCACAAGAGATTATTGGAAGATATCTCAAAAGCTTTAGACTCTAAAGTCATTACACAAAACTTATCTCCAGACCAGATCAGAGTTATTCCTAATCCCAATAATACAAATATCCTAGACCCAATCAATCCATTCCAGAAACCAGATTCTGATGCTGATGAAAATGACACAATAAAACCAAATACTCCTGATGAACAGGATGAAAATACAAAATCGCCAAAAAATACTTTGGAATTATTAATATCAAATGCTCTTAGCAATAGTGTATTAAGATATCCTTGGATAATTGATCCTAGAGATAATTTTACATTTTATTCTTCGACATTTAATCCTATTGAGGACAGTAAATATATTGATTTTTCAATTAAATTTTCATCACAAGATGCCGTATTTAACCGATTTACATTTGCTGAATTTCCCCAAAAAGATCAATTTTATTGGGTACTACCGGGTAATCGGGTTGTTGTAGAAACCAAAGGTTGGCAGAGTGGAGTTATTTATCAAGGAGAATCAAGTAATACTGAAATTAAACAGACTATTAGATTGACCCAAAGACTTTGGGGTATGCAAACAGTTTTCTCTCTTCCCGAATCACTGGAAGAATTAACAGAGGAAGTTGGTATGAATCAATTTTCTATTGAATCAATTGCGGCGGAGGTAAATAATCCTGTAGGTGTTCCTGCTGCTTCTCTTATGATCAACAGTGGAAGTAATCAAAATAATTCTATCAGTTCTCTTGTCCCAAATATCTCTAGCTTTAATGCAGATAGAGACCCATTAATTTTACAAACATTCCCCACAAGCAATTTGCAGCCATTATTAGGAGAGGTAAGTCTTTCTCGTGGCTCTGTAATTCCTCAAGATACTTTAGAGAATGCTGGCTTTATTTGGGGAAATCCTTTAACTAGGGAAAGAACTCAATTCCAGCCTCCAATCACATCTAATCCAGGAATAAAAGTTGGGAATAGAGGAGAATTTGATAATTTTGATTTATATAATGTTTTACTCAATCCATCTATTAGTGATAACCAACGTAATTTCTATTACTTGAATTCTCTATATTGGGTTTCCTTAAGTGAAAGACAAAATAATAGAGGAATTAGAGAGAGAACTGAAAACTATGATTGGCATAGATTTTCTTTTAGCTATTCTCATAATCGTACTCTATTGGAGTATGATCCTTTAGAAGCCAAAGCAACTTATACTAATATTTCTACTAATCCTGGACTTTCTTTATCTTTATCATTTGGTGAAAGAGAAATAGATAAATTACAAACTGCTAACTCTACGCTAGGAATGCTCATGGGAGGAATCTTTGGGTTAATTGATTTTCCCCATTTAACGCAAAGTTTACAGGAAGCTAAAGAACGTTTTGCTAGACAAGAGAGTTTTACAAATCTAGACTCAAAAGCAACACCAGAGCAAAGAAGACAAATTAACCAAAGACTAAATAGAAGTTTATTTTTAGGTGATCGCACGAGTGGTTTAGAACAAGTTTCTGGAAAATTGACATTTCCTAGTACAATTACACCAAATAGCTCCAATATTTTACAAATTCGTACTGGTAATCATCGGCGATTAGTTCAGTTTTTAGATGGAAAGCGTACTTGGAGAGAAGGAGAGACTTTCATTTCTAATGCTCAAGTTTCTAATAATAGTTTTGGTCGTTTAACTTCTGTGAATGTACCTGTTCCGTCTCAAGGAGGAAGCAATCGCTCATCAGCTCTACAGGTAACTTTAACTGATCCTAATGGTCAGCAGTTTTCCCAAAGCTTAAGTTCATCTGATATGACATCATTACCAATTGATGTTCGGTTGTTCGATATTGCTTTTGACCGTATTGAATTAAGTCAAGATGGTCAACTTATGACTTATTTACAAGCTTTTGATGGATACTTGTATTTACCAACTATAGAAATTTTATTGGCTGGTTCTTCTCGTAAATGGAATTATAGTATTAATTCAGGTATCTGGTTTAACCTAAATGCTGATACTGCCTTTAATGTTACAAACAATTTTGGTTTTTTAGAGCCAACACTGGGGATTTATGCTAATGGTGCATTGAATTATATTAATACTTCTGTAGAGGTTAATGCAGAGGGTAAAACTCAAGCTATTACTAACCATATTCCATCCTTGCAATTTTATTGGAATAGTGCGGCTAATTTCCAAAATCCTAATTATCTGAATTTGAACTACTTTTTTTCTCGTCAAGATAAGAATTTGAATTATTCTTTATCTACAGGGATTATATTGCTGGATGATGAAACTAGCTTCATACCTTCAGGATTCTTTCAGGGAAGATTGGTATTAAATACAGGTTTAGAATTTAGCACATCTGTAGAAATAAGAGACCAGTTTTTTTATACATTAGAAGGCATTAAACCAATAAATCCACAGTGGTCTTTGGGAGTTTATCTACAGAATTTTATAAGTATTGAGCGAGGTATAAAAAATAGAGTTAATGATTTTTCATATGGGTTGATAATTCAGCATAATACTCCTGGTAGTAGGATGTTTTGGGAGTCTCGGATTGGGATGAATGGAGATATTTTTAAAACGACTTTTCAAGGTGGTTTTAGCTTTTAAAATTTTTATGCTATGAGCTTTAGAAGTAATAATTAAAATACATCCCTTGCTTAACAAGAAAGGGATGTATTTTCTAGTTTGAGTTTAGCAGTTCATAATCTAATTTATGCAAGATATCTAAGAGTGCAAGAGGTCTAATGACTAAGAATTTGTTATTTCTTGCACGGAAGAGGGTGAAAATTATTTTAATCTAAGCCATCGCCCCCAATCGCAGCCCTAATAATTGCTGTATATTCATCTAGTGTAAGATTGCCGTTTCTTAGTCTATCAACGATCGCACCTCTAATAGATCCCGCTACATTATATGGAAGTGCCATTAGTCCACCTGTATGAAGTGTTAAGCTCGGATATGCTACATGAGTAATCGGATCTATATATGAAGTTGCTGTTACTGTATACATACCATTGAATCCTGCAAAATAAGTTCCTCTAGGCGCAACCGCTTCAGCCGCGATACTGGACAAATAAGCACCAGGGGTAATATATACTGCTGCACCAGCCAAACTAGAAGGTTCTCCAGAACTGAAATCGGAGATAGGGTTTTCTATTAAGGCTTGTGCTGACGCTGGTAAAGCTCCCAAGGTTAAGCACCCAATTAAACCTGTGAGAGATACGCCAACTTGTAACCAGTTACCAGCAGAATAGGAAGGTAAGTTCATATTTGGAAATCCTTTGTTTTGATGACTTGAGATTGTTGGTGGGATGTTATCTAAATAGCTTATATAAACTGAATTTATAACCTAGTATTAAGGCTTTTATTCTATTGGTGATTAAGGTAAATTTATTTTTTATTTATTGCTCGAAAAAGCATGACTATAATTCTGTATCTCCCTTATTAATTTACAATACTTTTTTAAAAAGGAGAATATTTAACTGGTGAATAAGTTAAATAAAAAAGACATTTAAAGGTAGGTTTAAAGACATAAAAGTATGATATTTATTTAATATGAAATAGACAAATATCATATTTTCATACATAATTTATGCCACAGAGAAGCGATCGCAGCACAAATACCTAGGGAAACCCAGCAGACTAATCCCCAGGGAGGCCAGCAGGCTTTAACATAGACAATCAATACTAATAAGGGTATTAAATCAGGGCAATGCCAAATGAAAAACCTTCTAGCAAACAACAATCGCACCAAAGGACAAAATTTCGCTTGGGGATGTTTGTGCTACTGGTGATCATAAGTGCGATCGCTATTTTTCTTTTTTATCCACGTCCACAACCAATAGTTAAGCAAGAAAGCAATTACGCCATCCACAAACGCCAAAGCTTTAATCAAACACAGTTTTATCCCCTCAATCAAACCGTCAACCCTGATTTATATCAACCTGTAGCTAAGTGGATAGGTAGGTTAATCTTACCCGCATCACCACAAATCCAACCGGGAGAAGACTGGGTATGGATGGAAGTACAACACGCACCCCCCCAAGCCCAGTCTTTGCTGGGTAAAATCATCCGCTTGGAATGGCAAGATCAACCACAGTTAAAGTCTTACGTCCAGGCTGTACAGCGAGATGTGAATTTTACCGCCAGCACTAAAAACAGCGAAATAGCAGGTAATATCCATCCGGCGCGTTTGGATGGTCGTCTCCAAGTAGGGGCTTTGCAATCATTGGCTGGTGCAAGACCGAATGACGATGTAATTGTCTCTTTAGATGATGTTGTGGTGGTGACAGCAAGTAATAATCAACCACGCTTGCAAATTGCCCATGAACCTGTACTAACCACGGGTAGGTTCTATGGCTTAGTGAAAATTCTCAATCCCGAACCAACTAGCCAGCAATATCCTGCGCCTTCAGCTTGTCCAGGAAGCTCACCTTGTCCCAGTGATTTCTTCCGTGTGCGTCATTACAATCAAGTTTCTCGCCAATTTGATGGTGTAGAAGAAACCATTCGCATTCCCCAACAGGTATTTGATACACGTAATCTACCACCGTCTACCCCTAGACAAATTGAAACTTCCCCAGTAGGAATAGCCGGCTGGTATATATATGGGGCAAAAGACCCCCAAGGAATATTTACTGTTCAGGGATTAGTACCGCGATCGCTCCTGCAACTCCAACCCAGTAAAATAGTATTAGGGCAAGAAGCTGGACTAACCTACACCAAGGATCACAATTGGCAGATTACACCCCAAGCACAAGGGAAAATCAGCAAGGTTTTGCTTGATCCCAACGCCAACTCATCACCCAACGCCTTATTAGATTGGCGAGAAGGAGACAAAGCCATTGTCTTACACAACTTCGGCGGGATTGGGGGTAAAAAAGCGGAAGGATTCCCAGTTTTTACAGTCACCGGTCACTTTGCCTTTGGACTAGCCGAGGTAGTGCGTGAACCCATCACCCAAGAATTACAGTTTGCCATTGAATATGCCCAGATTTACGCTAATAATTCCGATGGGATCATTGCTGGGAAACATTCCTGGGCTGATTATATGGGTAACTTACAATGGGGATGGGTAGCCACACGCCCCATTTCCGACGTACTAATTAAGTTTGCACCTGTTACACAAGATTATGATTTCGGGGGGATCAAACTTTCCCCCACCACAGAATTCCTGCAACAGTTGCAAATCATGATGGCGCGTTATCGCATAGGTGATGGTACAGGTAGCGCGACAGTTTCCCCGGCGACTTCTTGCGTCCAAGATGCCAGTCAAGCACTATATATTGCCATTCAAGTCATTACTCAACAAGTTAAATCCAACCCAGCAATTCAGCAATGGCTAGACAATCATCCCGATGATCCCCAAACATTACGCTTTCAGCAGTTAGCTAGTTTGGGTAAAGCTTTGGAACGGCAATTAACACCATTGGGGATCGTTCGTGCTGACTGGCAAAGTAATGCAGACTATTTAATGGGGACTAGCGACGGGAAACAAGCAGTACGCGCTCGCAGTATTTGGGCGGCGTTCACAAGTTGGCGGACGATGCTACCGAGACAAGCACACGACGAACTCGCCAACCTATTCTTAAGACATGGTGCAAAACTGTGGTTTCTGAGAACCAATCAAATTGGTGGAGTCAATCCCGATATAGCCCCCTTAGCACCTACAATGGGATTAGGGTATCTGAAAATTCCGAAAACAAACATTGCACCCATCACAATGTTTCTCAACCGATTACTAGCATCTTTTGTACTACCACGAACCCAAGATTGGCTAGTGATGGGAGTAACCCTATTAATTTATGCTGCGATCGCTTTACCATTGGGTTTAAAGTCAGGCTTTTTACGCTGGAGTTTCACGCCGACTCAGAAAAAAGAGAAAATAGCGATCGTATTACAGACAGCCATTTCCCCAGCCATCACCGAAGAATTAGTATTTCGGGTTTTGTCCCTTCCCCATCCCATAGAAGTCATCAACTGGTACAAATGGGTATTCTGGGCAGCATTTATCCTATTCCTGTTTATCATTTACCATCCCCTCAACGCCAAAACCTTCTTCCCAGACGGAAATCCCACATTCTTCCACCCCATTTTTCTCACCTTAGCCGGACTCCTAGGGCTATCCTGCACAGTCGCCTATGCACTAACCGGCTGTTTTTGGGTAATCGTCCTCATCCACTGGATTGTAGTAGTAGTTTGGCTATTAGGATTCGGAGGACTAATCAAACCTCCGCGCCCCTCCGCGTAAACCTCCGCATCCCTCTGCGTTTAAAAATACTAAGTGTAAGTGAGAGATGCCTTTATTGCGATCGCCTGATATTTTTCTAGTAAAAGAGGGTAATTTATTTTTGAAAGAAAAGCAACTTACCCCAGATATTAATCAATCAATTATCTTTCTAGATTAGTTTATACTTATCAAACGTTAAGAGGGAACTTATTAAATAATATTCAGGTCAGCTTATGTAGCGTAGATGACAATTTATTTGATACTCAATAGCCTACAATCAATTGTCCGTAAACCTTAAACTCAATTAAACATTACTAAAACCTCAGCAAAGTAGCATTTCTACCTATAAAAGTACATTTCCATACACTGTGTAGTTTCCCAACCGGAGATTTTTCCTAGACATATGAAATTGCTATTAGCAATATCAGAAGTCAATAAGTTAAAGAAATACCACTTTTATATTTTCTTTGTTATTTTGTATTTAACGGGACAGTTCTCACCCATTCAGTAAGTTTAAATATCAATTAGTTACCCGTTTACCGACAAACTTCCTAAAAATTAACCTACATTTGTGCTTATCTTAATTTATCTCCACGGAACATAATTCCTGAGAACAGATTGTATGGTAAGCTGCACAATTGATAAGTAGTTTATTCTCACCAAAAGGCTGAGTTTATGAGTGTAATCAAGACCAAAAATCAACATATTGTTCTATCTGCTTTCATTAAACATGAGGGTATCTCCCCAAAAGCAGATATTTCCCAAAAATTTGATTTGTTAGAACCCTTACGTCAACGGCTTGACGCTCTAGAAATCCACAATCGTAAATTAGCTTACTTTCTCGCCAAATATATTCCTGCTCAGTGTCCTTTTGAGCGTGACGTGATGTTATTTGGCCATAAGATAGCTCATATTCCCCCAATGTGTAAGCTTAATCCCTTATACGATCAATTGGTTGGTTTGCGTTTTCGCGCTTTGTGTTATTTAGTAGATAAATGTGGAGAGGACATACAGTCCTACTGCTAATCTCATAATCGAGCAAGCGTGATATGGAAATCAAAATTGAGCATCAACCAAGTCAAGAGAGTCTACACCAATTAGGTGTATTTAAATGGGGAATTTGGCAAAAAGAAATATCTAAATTTCCTTGGACTTATGATACTCAAGAAACTTGTTATTTTTTAGAAGGTGATGTAATTGTTACGCCTGATGGCGGTGAACCAGTGCAGATGGGTAAAGGGGATTTAGTGACCTTCCCTGCTGGAATGTCTTGTACATGGGAAATTAAAAGCGACGTAAAAAAGCATTATTTATTTGATTAGCTAAAAGTTAACCATCAAGGTTATTTCCCTTGTATTCTGAATCTCCTCTTGCAAACAGTAAATATCTGAAATTCAGTCGAGTTAGAAATTGTATGGAGTTTCGCAGCGAGTATTGCTAAAGTAGCAGAATCGATAATTTGTTGTATCCCTATATTTGAAACCTCGTAGCGACTCCATACCCACAACAGTATTTATCAAATTAAATAGTTCTATCTGTTTCTGCGTTTTAAAGCCTGTTCTACTGTTCCACCCTTACGAAACCGAGACAGAAGTACAGCAGCTTCAGCCCTTGTCACAGCTTTTTGGGGTGCATATATGCGAGTTGTACCATAAACACGCGCAAAGTTTCTGCCACTAGCCGCATTACCTAAATCAAAAGCAATGTGAGAAAGATACCTTTCGCTGATTTGCTCAACATCAGAAAACCCTTTGGTTTTACCGATGAAATTACGCAGCGCAGCAGGTGAACGATTATCTCTACCAGTAGAATCTAGAGTTGTTTTGAGCGCAATCATCTGCTCTCGTGTCAAAATATCATCAGGTCTAAAGTTGCCATCATCAAAACCAGCCAAAAAACCTGCATTGTAAGCAGCTTGAATAAAATTGAAGTGGGGATGAGAGGAAGCAAGATCAGGAAAAGCTGATCTGGTATTCTGAGGTATAGTAATTGGCTTTTTGTGTAGCTGATTGTAAGTCTTGACGAGCCAAGAAACAAACTGACCACGAGTAATTGATGCTTGTGGTTTAAACTGACCTGATGTAGTTTCTAATACTCCTAGTTCTGCTAGTTGTCTAATTTCCGTTTCGCCGGGAAAACCAGCAATATCAGTAAAACTTGTTGAGGAATTTAATTGGCTAATTGTACTATCAGCAGTTAAGTGTAGTCTTGGAGACTGAGCAGAAGATGAATTACTGTTACCCAAGCAAACCAAAGCTACAGCAGTCAGACTGACAGCATTTACAGCGAATTGAATTTTAGAATACATGATCATTTTCCCTTTACTTGTAGATGTTAAAAGTATAAAAACGATTTGCGTAATTCATATTGAGTAATGTTTGAGTGAGCAAGAATATTTTGTAGACTCAAAAGTAAATATGTGTGAGTGGGAAAGAATATGCTCTAAAAGATGCTGTTTAGCAGCGAAAGGTTGCTGATTACGAAAATTTTTATGAGGATACTTAGCAAAAATGTTACTGCATTTAAGCACCTGGCAAGAAGTTGAAACCTATTTGCAAACATCCAGAGGGATTATTTTTCCCATTGGATCAACAGAACAACATGGCCCTACGGGTTTAATTGGGACTGATGCGATTTGTGCAGAAGCGATCGCGCGTGGAGTGGGTGAAGTGACACAGGCGATCGTTGCCCCTACAATCAATGTAGGGATGGCACTACATCACACAGCTTTCCCTGGTTCTATTAGTCTGCGTCCCAGCACTTTAATTCAAGTAGTGCGCGACTATGTAACTAGCCTAGTTAAAGCAGGTTTTACTAAGTTCTACTTCATTAACGGACACGGTGGTAACATCGCCACCCTCAAAGCTGCATTTTCTGAAACTTACGCCCATCTGGAAGAATTACAGATTAAGAATGCACAAGAGGTGCAATGTCAAGTTGCAAATTGGTATATGTGCAGTTCTGTCTACAAACTAGCAAAAGAATTATATGGGGATCAAGAAGGTTCTCACGCTACCCCTAGTGAAGTAGCTGTCACCCAATACGTCTATCCAGAAGCGATTAAACAAGCATACTTATCACCAGAAGTTGCATCTGGACATAAAATTTATAGTGCCACAGATTTTAGACTGCGTTACCCAGATGGACGCATGGGTTCTAACCCTGCTTTAGCAACACCAGAACATGGTAAACAGTTTTATGATTTAGCCGTTAAAGAACTCAGCCAAGGATATTTAGAATTTCTGGGGATAGGGGATAATAGGTGACAGGGGACAGGGGA
The DNA here is from genome assembly GCF_022063185.1 of Nostoc sp. UHCC 0870. Lineage (NCBI taxonomy): Bacteria > Bacillati > Cyanobacteriota > Cyanophyceae > Nostocales > Nostocaceae > Nostoc > Nostoc sp. UHCC 0870. The sequence goes on from NZ_CP091913.1 coordinate 3,382,356, forward strand.
CAGGGGACAGGGGACAGCTAAATATTTTCTTCTCTGTGACTTTGTGGTGAAAAAAATCAGTTTTTTAACATAAAAATACGTAGACACAGAGAAATATCCATTCATCAGTTAAAGCTGTTCATTAGTCATTAGCTTTTTACCATTGTCACCATTATATTGAGGATTGTAATAATCATCGGGGTCATAGCCGACATCACCGACAAAACAGAAAGAAGTCGCTAAATTAAAACCCACATTCCGCACTTCAAAATGTATTATCTCTGTTTTCAATAAAAATTCTTAATAATGTTCAACCTATTAAGTATTAATATTGAATCCTATTGGTAATTTATGTTGTTGATTTAACCATCATTAAACAGGTTTTGGAAATATACGCATGGCCACAGAAACTTTCTCCCCCTGCTCCCTGCTCCCTGCCTTATTCCAACAATAATTATTTACGCCGACCTACTTATCCGCTTACCAAATTTGACTTAAATCTAAAACAAATCCTGGTAATATATCTTCACCGCTTAATGTCGAAGGATTATCTAATTCTTTTACAGCTTGATCGGGACAATAAATAAATACTTTACGTTGTTTTCTATCCAGTAACCAACCTAATTCTGTACCATTATCTATATATTCTTCCATCTTTTCTTGTAATGTTTTCAAATTATCTGTCTCTGAACGCAATTCCACTACAAATTCAGGACAAATAGGGGCAAATTTCTTTCTTTGTTCTACAGGTATTGCTTCCCATCTTGCTTTTTTAATCCAGGCTGCATCAGGAGAACGCACTGCACCGTTAGGTAAGGTAAAACCACCGCTAGAACCAAAACCTACACCTGTACCATCTTGCTTTGTCCAAATACCTAACTGGACAATTAAATTAAAATTACGTTCATCTGTTTCTGCGCCTGTGGGTGGCATAATCAATAATTCTCCAAGGTGATTACGTTCAATGCGAAAATCACGATTTACTTGACAGAAATCAAAAAATTGTTCGTCACTCACGATTATGTTTGGTTGCATTTTCAGCACCATTCCTAAGATGTCTGTGGCTACAGGTGATTGCGTGTTCATAATCTTGGAAAATATCAATTCCTACATAAACGTAGAGACGTTGAATAAAACGTCTCTACATTCATGTTAAACCTGTTTTAAAACTCACCAGCTAAGGCAGGAACGCATCTTTCACATAACAGGGGATGCTCTGCTGATTCTCCCACATGGGTGGAATAGTTCCAACAGCGATCGCATTTTTCGCCCTCTGCATTCACTATCCCAATTCCCCAGTCTTGTGTTTGCGCGGTATATTTTAATCCTTGCAATCCTTCCGCAGAGTCTAATACTTCCACCTGAGAAGTTAGCAATAAATACCGCAGTTCATCAATACTGTTACCCTTGACTGGGTTAAAGGCTTTGATAGCATCACCTAACTGTTTGTGTGGTATATGAATCAAAGCTTTAGCTTCCAGGGAAGAACCAATCATTTTTTCTACCCTAGCTTGTTCTAAAACTTTGTTAACATCTGTGCGGAGTTGTCGCAGTGCTTCCCAAAATTCGCCCAATTCTGGATTATGCCATTTCTCATCTACCTGCACCCAGCCAGCTTGAAACACTGATTTGTAGGGTGTTTTGTAGGGGAGAAATTGCCAGATATCTTCAGCAGTGTGACATAGAACTGGTGCGATCGCTCGTGCTAAATTTTCTAAAGCGATATGTATCACTGTCTGACAACTGCGACGGCGGAAAGCATCGGTTGCACTGATATACAACCTATCCTTAGCCACATCTAAATAGAAGTTGGATAAATCCACCACGCAGAAATTCTGCACAGTTTGGAAGAAACGGAAGAATTGGAAACTTTCAAAAGCTTCTGTAACTTCCTGGAACACCTCACCGATGCGGTGCAGCATATACTTATCTAGCTGCGGTAACTCCTCAAAGGGTACAGCATCTTTTTCGGGGTCAAAATCATGCAAACTACCCAACAAGAACCGCGCCGTATTGCGAATTTTCCCTCTGACATCGTTGAGTTGCTTAATGATATTGCCACCCAAACGCACATCAGCAGTATAATCCACCGACGACACCCACAACCGCAACACATCAGCACCATAGGGGGGTTCTTGTTTCTGGTTTTTTCCCCCCAGCATCATCACCTGGGGGTCAACCACATTACCCACCGATTTACTCATCTTGCGCCCTTGTTCATCTAAAACAAAGCCGTGAGTTAACACAGTTTTATAAGGTGCAATGCCATTCACCGCTACACTAGTTAGCAAACTCGACTGAAACCAACCGCGATGTTGGTCTGAACCTTCCAAATACATATCAGCCGGGTAGCGTAACTCTGGACGTTGCTTAACTACAGCCGCCCAAGACGAACCAGAATCAAACCAGACATCCATCGTATCAGTACCGCGACGGTAAGACCGACCATTATTTCTGTAGGACTCTGGTAATAATTCCTCTACCGACAGTTCCCACCAAGCATCAGAACCCTTTTCAGCGATGATAGCTTGGACGTGGTTAATAGTTTCCTCATTCAGTAAAGGTTCGCCGGTTTCCTCATCGTAGAATACCGGAATAGGTACACCCCAAGAACGCTGACGGGAGATACACCAATCAGAACGTTCCGCTATCATAGGCGTGATGCGATTTTCACCTTGGGCTGGAATCCATTTTACAGCAGCGATCGCCTTTAATGCCTCATCCCGAAATCCAGCCACCGAAGCAAACCATTGTTCAGTCGCCCGGAAAATCGTCGGCTTTTTCGTCCGCCAGTCATAAGGATACTTGTGTGCATAAGCCTCCTCCTTCAACAGCGAACCCGCAGTAGCCAGCGCATCAATCACCGCCTGATTCCCATCACCCAACACATTCAACCCAGCAAACTGTCCCGCTTCCTCGGTAAAGTTGCCATTATCATCCACCGGCGCAAGAATCGGCAAACCATAACGCAGACCTACAATGTAGTCTTCTTGACCATGACCGGGAGCAGTATGTACCAACCCAGTACCCGAATCAGTAGTGATATAATCACCACCCACAACCACCGGACTTTCCCTATCAAATAGCGGATGTCGGTAAGTAGTATGTTCTAACTCCTTACCCTTAAAAGTAGCCTTCACCGTCAACTCAGCCGAGATAGTAGCAGCCAAACGCTCCACCAAATCCGCCGCTACAATGAGATATTTGAAATTACTTTGCGTCTCTGCGCCTTTGCGCGAAACTTCCACCAAAGAATAATTCAACTCGCCATTAACAGCCACCCCCAAATTCCCCGGAATAGTCCAAGGAGTAGTAGTCCAGATAGCCACACCCAAATCAGGCAAAAACTCACCCAAAACTGGTTTAACAGCCTCAGCCAAACCCGTCACAGGAAAAGCCGCATAAATACTCCGCGAAGTATGCCCTTCTGGATATTCCAACTCCGCCTCAGCCAAAGCCGTCTTAGAACTAGGACTCCAGTGAACCGGCTTCAAACCGCGATAGATGTAACCTTTTAAATACATCTGCCCAAACACCCCAATTTGCGCCGCCTCATATTCCGGCTTCAGCGTCAAATATGGATTATCCCAGTCACCCCAAACACCGTAGCGTTTAAAATTCTGGCGTTGGTCATCAACCGTAGCCAAAGCAAATTCCTTAGCTTTTTGCCGCAATTGCAGAGGTGTTAAATTTTGCCGTTCTGCCGACTTGAGATTTTGCAGAACCTTCAACTCAATTGGTAAGCCGTGACAGTCCCAACCAGGCACATAACGCACCTTCCGCCCTTGTAGCAGTTGGTAGCGATTAATAATATCTTTGAGAATTTTATTTAAGGCATGACCAATATGAAGTGAGCCATTAGCGTAGGGAGGCCCATCGTGCAGTATAAATAATTCGCCTGGGTTAGTTTGCGACAGGCTCTCAAAAATTTTATTGTCTTCCCAAAACTTCTGTATCTCAGGCTCACGCTTGATGGCGTTCGCCCGCATATCAAAATTAGTCTTCGGTAAATTTACGGTATCTTTGTAGCTTCCAGGTTCTGTCACAGCTTCATGCCTAAGTTTTACGTGTACAGGTTCTATCAATTATAGAAGATGGCAGGAAGTCCCAAATTCCCCCTTTTTTTCACCTAGCCTTGATGATTAAGTAATAATACTTGATGTTAGATAAAAGAAATACAATAAATTTTACTAATTATCAAATTAACTCTAGTGAATCTACTTCCAAATGCAGAAAATGCAGTTGTTGAAATTCGTAAACTAAGGGAATATTGTCTCAATCCAGAGCATCCCAAAGGTAAAGATAAAGCTCGTCTGTTTTCATCAATCCTGGGTATAACGGCTGATAATGCTGAGGAATTACGCCAAATTATTTTGAAAGCAGCTAAAATTTACGAAGTTAGCTTAAATCGACGTGATCAGTTTGGACAACGCTACACTTTAGATTTCCCTCTGACATGGCAAGATAAAACTGCAACCATTCGCACTGGCTGGATTATAGAAGATGGTTCTGATGTTCCCAGATTAACTAGCTGCTATCCTTTGCTGTAACGTTGTAATATGTGGAGGCTATATAAAATGAGTACAAATACACCAAAGTTGTTGGATATAGTAGCACTCACAATTGATCTACCTGAGTATAATTTGTTGCGTGGTCAAGTTGGGACAGTAGTTGAATTATTAGCCAACGGTACTGCATTTGAAGTAGAATTTAGCGATCGCAATGGACAAACCTATGAATCTGTTGGTTTACGTCCAGAGCAAATTATGGTGTTACATTTTGAGCCAGCATCCCCTAGTTCAGTAACAGAAATGGTTACAGCATAAATAAGCCTAGGCTTGTTTCAGACATGAATCCTACACTCATCACAACAGAAAATGTCACCCCAACATTGTTTATCTAGCTGACTATATTTAATTTATTTAAATATTAGGCGATCGCCTCATCCTAGCAACAGCAAAATTTTATCCTAAACTCCAATCTTGCAACTCTAGTCCTTCAATCCTACCGAAGTGTCGCTGATTGTGAGAGATCAAGACTAGATTATTAGCAATGGCAACTCCAGCAATCAGTAAATCAATATCATCGATGGGAATACCTTGGAGTCTTAAATTTGCGTAAATATTTGCGGATATAGTAACTGATTTTTCACTGAGGGGCAAAACCGAATTTTGGGCAGAAAACTCTAAAAACAAAGCAAGTTGCTTTTGGGCATCGCGGTGCTTTAAGCCACTCAGAATTTCATAATAAGTGATAATGCTGAGGTTGATTTGATTATAGGTAGCTAGATAAGCCTGAAACTGGCCTACCACATTGGTGTTGCCCCGGAAAAACAGGGATAGGATATCAGTATCAATCAATGCTGGTTTCACGGCTTGTTCTTTGAGAGAATGCTTGCTGACGACGGATAGCGATCTCATCTACGAATTCGCTGTATGCTTCGTCTGACAAATCACTCCAGCAACTGGCGAACTGCATGATATTTGTCGTATCGCTACTGTTAGGTTCTGCGCTTAGTCGAAATTCATGAATCAACTCATACAGTTGTGCTAACTTCACATCTGGGATTTGCTGCACTTCTTCCCAGAGCTTGATTTTCCATTCAGAAGGGTTCATTACCTAATTTTTTCCGATTTTTGGATTGAGCTTGCAAATATTGTAAGACAACAATTATAGGAGGCGTAGAGGCATTGCTGGGAACTCTACATAAAAGCAAAACCCAACATAATATATGAGTTAATGCTGGGTTTAACTCTATTCAACCAACCTGATTATCTGGCGGTACTGCCCCTGGTGGTGCTTCGGCTGGGGGAGCTAACACCGCATCCGGGGCAATTTCTTCTACAGGGATTGGTGTTTTGTCCTCAGTCTCATTATGTGCTTGAGCAGCTTCCACCAGTTCAGGGGACGGCGGATGGGGTGGAATTACTTCTGGCACAGTTGCCCCTTGAGGTTCAGTTTCAGTGGTGACAGATGCCTCTGTTGGCTGTTCTAGTGCGACAGTTGGGGATTCAGGTTCAGTAGTAGTAACAGGCTCTTGGGTTGGTGCTTCTGTTTTGTCGATAATCTCCACAGCAGGTTTTGTTGTTATTTCTGGCTCTGGAGTGGTGGTTTTGGGAGTGACAGGTTGTTGAGTGCGATTTTTCAACCCTCCGAAAAAACCACTGACAGCTTGCTGCAATTGCGCCAAAGGTTGTGGTAAAGACAACTTATTGGCCTGTTCTTGCAATGTAGTTTTCACCGCCTCAGAACTGGGGACTTGAGTTTGCTGTAGCAGTGGAGTCAACTGGCGACGTAACGAGAGAGTTTGCCAGCCAAACCAAACCAAAAGAGCCACACTAGCCACATGACCCAGTAAAAGCCCACCAGAAATGCGTGGGGCAAACACCCATAAAACAAGAGCGTAGAAAAGTCCTACACCACTCCAAATAAAATCATTCTTGCGGTGGATTTCTGGGAAAAAGAAAGCTGATAGGTAGATAGCTAAACTACCAAGCCCGACCACCAAAGCTAGGACATTTGCTAGCATTTTCTCGGTACTCCTTTTACGAGCGACTGGGTACTCAGTCCCTAATTTCACAAATTTTACAAGTTAATTGTGGATTTAGATACAAATTAAAACTATTGAACGGTGTTAACAGTGAGCTTTTATTGTTTAGATTAACTCTTAATGTCTTCTTTAGGGGAGAAGAGAAAAACTCAGACTACCCTTAAAGATGAAAGAACCTGCAAGAGTTAGCCAAACATAGTTTATGACACTACAAAGCTTTGGTGTGATTGGTTTAGCCGTTATGGGCGAGAACATCGCTCTAAACGTTGAGCGTAATGGCTTTCCAATTGCAGTTTACAATCGCTCCAGAGAAAAAACCGATGCTTTCATGGCACAGCGTGCCGGAGGCCGTAACGTTAAAGCCGCTTTCACCTTAGAAGAATTCGTTGCCGCACTGGAACGTCCCCGCAAAATTCTTGTCATGGTGCAAGCTGGTAAACCCGTTGATGCGGTAATTCAGCAGCTCAAACCCCTGCTAGATGAAGGCGATATCATTATCGACGGCGGTAACTCTTGGTTTGAAGATACCCAAAGACGCACTCAAGAATTAGAACCCCTTGGTTTACGATTTCTCGGTATGGGTGTCAGTGGTGGTGAAGAAGGTGCGCTGAATGGCCCTTCACTGATGCCTGGTGGTACACAAAGCTCTTACGAGTATCTGTCCCCAATTTTCAACAAGATTGCGGCTCAAGTCGATGACGGCCCTTGTGTAACCTACGTTGGACCTGGTGGTGCTGGTCACTATGTCAAAATGGTACACAATGGCATTGAGTACGGCGATATGCAGTTAATTGCAGAAGCCTACGACTTGCTGAAAAATGCTGGTGGGCTAGACGCAAAACAGCTACACGAAGTATTCACTGAGTGGAACACCACCGACGAACTCAATTCTTTCTTGATTGAGATCACAGCCAATATCTTCCCCTACGTTGACCCAGAAACCAAGTTACCTCTAGTTGATTTGATTGTTGACGCAGCAGGTCAAAAGGGAACTGGACGCTGGACTGTACAAACTGCTTTAGAATTGGGTGTTTCTATTCCCACCATCACAGCAGCCGTAAATGCTCGGATTATCTCTTCCATTCGCGATGAACGGATTGCCGCATCTAAGCAGCTTACAGGCCCCAGTGGTAAGTATGATGGCTCTACCAAGGAGTTTATCAACAAGGTACGGGATGCTCTGTACTGTTCCAAGATTTGTTCTTATGCTCAAGGGATGGCATTGCTATCTACAGCATCAGCAACATTTAACTGGAATTTGAATCTGAGTGAAATGGCGCGGATTTGGAAAGGTGGTTGTATTATTCGCGCTGGCTTCTTGAATAAGATTAAGAAGGCATTTAACGAAAATCCCGCATTACCCAACTTGCTACTAGCTCCTGAATTTAAACAAACAATTCTCGACAGACAAGCAGCTTGGCGGGACGTGATTATCACAGCTGCCAAACTCGGAATCCCTGTGCCTGCATTTAGTGCATCCTTGGATTATTTTGACAGCTATCGCCGCGATCGCCTACCCCAAAACCTCACCCAAGCACAACGCGACTACTTCGGCGCGCACACCTACCTGCGTACCGATAAAGCTGGTGCATTCCACACGGAATGGGTTCCCATCGCTGAAGCGAAGAAATAAGTTTGTAATCTTCTAAATTCTCAATTTATTTATCAGTGGCTCTAAATATTAGAGCCATTTTTTTATCCTCAGTATCAATCAATACCTTTATCTTCACCAGAATATTAGGTTGGATTGATCGACCGCCTAAGTCTACGCACAGAGTCACCCAACAAAACCTTGATAAGGCTACATGACCCTACGGTGCATACATACACAAACATTTTTCTATCCAAGAATTAAGGCTTTGACCCTCTTTCTTTGCTTTGATAGCAATTGTTTTATGTAATTCAGGGTTAATTCTGAGCATGAGCTTACCTGAAAATGGTTTTTCAGGTTCTTCGCCACGTTTTTGGCAAAATTCTAAATAATCATCAACTGAGTCGTGGAAAGCTTGCCTTAGCTCTTTCACGCTGTCACCCTGAAATGTAATCACATCTCGCAGGTTGACTACTTCGCCATGAAAAATCTCAGCTTCATCGTCAAATTCCACAACAGCTTCATATCCTTTATATTTCATTGTCACTAAGTCCTCCCGTGTCCGTGTCTTCTTTAACCCTGGACTCTGTTAAGAAACGGCGCATAGATTTAACAGCACCTTTATTAGTTTCTTTTTCCGGGTGTGGCCTGTGAAAAGTTGCCTTTACGCTATTAAGAGCTATTCTCACTCTTGACCCCCTTCCTTCTGACACTTCCGCACCAAGTGCAATTAGCATAGATTCAATATCACTCCAAGGAATATTGGATCTAACGGGATTTTCAAAAATGTCATCCAGTGTTTTTTGATGCTTACTGTTAAGTCCCATTATATAGTATCACTTTATGATACTATTATCCACTAAACTTGTTAAACTTAAACTTGAAGCAGGAATCAAACAAATGAGCGTCGTGTGAGGTTCAAATCTAGCTTGCTCATGGATTTGGTGTGTTATTGTTCCCAAGATATTTAGCTTTTAATTCCTCTAGTTCTAAATCTATTTCGCTTTTACTAGCAGACTGAGAGTTTGAATTTGGAGGCTGTATTTTTTTTGTTTGGGGCTTCCCACTACCTAGAAATTGCGTTTTTAATTCCTCTAGTTCTAATTCAACTTGACTAGGTGTTGGACTAATAAAAGTTGGCGGAGAAGTTGGCGGTGCTTGATAAATTGGTTTTGCTGGTGTTACTGGTGTTACTGCTACAGCAGATTGTTGATTTAAAGCTTGCAAAACTTCATCTGCCGTTTGATAGCGTCTAACGGGAATGCTCTCTAGCATCTTGTTGATAATTCCAGTTAGATAATTACTAACAGGCGTTTTTAAGTATTGCTGCCAAACCCAGGTGTCGTTATTAGTGTCATAGGAATCAAAAGGCGATCGCCCAGTCAATAAATTAATACAAGTCACGCCTAAACTATAAATATCACTGGCAAAAATAGCCCGTCCTCTAATTTGCTCTGGCGCAACATATTCAGGACTACCAATACTAGTTCCAGTTCTATTTAAAGCAGTGCCAGTTACAGATTTAGAAGCACCAAAATCAACTATAACTAATTTGTTATCACTACCACGTAAAATAATATTTTCTGGTTTAATATCTCTGTGAATCACTTCTCTAGCATGACAAAATTGCAATACGGGCAATAAGTCATTTAATAATTGAATAATTCGCTTTTCATTGAAAGTACCTTTATGTGCCAATTCCTGCGCTAAGTTTAGCCCGTCAATAAATTCTTGTACCAAATATTGGCGATCGTCTTGGGTAAAATATGCCAAAAGTTCGGGAATTTGCGGATGCTTACCCAATTCATCTAACTGCACGGCTTCTTGGGTAAATAACTCCACCGCCTTTTGGACTGTGTTCGTGCCTTGAGCTTGGGGGTAAAATTGCTTAATTACACAGCGCGGCTTGGAAGGTTTATCTTCATCCACAGCTAAGAAAGTTCTGCCAAAACCACCTTGTCCGATGGGTTTGATAGCACGATAACGTTCTTTGAGCAGTAACTTAGAGCCACAACTCAAGCAAAACTTGACATCATGAGGATTTTCTGGCTGGGGACAACGGGGATTAAGACAGTAACTCATTGGCAGGATCGCGCTTTACATCGCTCTTACTGTCTTTATTTTGCCCTGTGCTAGCCAAGAGTGGTTATGTTCTTTATCCCTAGAGACACTTTCATCTTTTGTACAGCAGAAGCAATATCCAATAACTATTGACTCAGCACGCTGCTCAACGCCCCGCTACCGCTAACAGCACTCTGTTCTGTTGAGTCAATGTCCCCAGATTGTGTAATAATAAGCCGATCGCTAAGACTAATAAGTTATCAACTGTGCAATCAACGGATAATATCAATGACCTCGCTGCGGCTTTGCAACAGCCTGCGGATCTTACTTTTGAACTTCCTGATCCGGAAGATGAACAGATTCTAGAGTCAGATTTCCAACAGCAGTTGGATGTAGCTTGGCAGGTATGCGATCGCTTTGATTTGCAAACTGAAATTTGGCGGGGACGGATCTTAAGGGCAATCCGCGATAGAGAAAAAAAAGGCGGCGATGGACGCGGTGCTGGTTTTCTCAACTGGCTCAAGCAACGGGAAATTAGCAAAAGTCAAGCCTATGCCTGGATTCAACTGGCTAATAGTGCTGATACCCTGCTAGAAGAGGGCAAACTTGCACCCAGTGCAGTTAATAATTTCAGCAAACGCGCCTTTGTGGAAACCTCTAAAGCTTCCCCAGAAGTGCAACAGATGGTAAGTGAGGCAGCTAGTAAAGGCGATCGCATCACTAGGCGCGAAGTTCGTCAACTCACCGATGAATGGACGGCAATGTCTTCAGATTTATTACCAGAACAGGTCAAGGTAAAAGCCGCAGAAAATTCCCTTCCTCCGCGCTACATTGCCCCTTTGGTGAAGGAAATGGAAAAACTGCCAGAATCCCACCAAAAATTCATCCAGAAAGAAATAGCCGCTAATCCCGATGTGGATACTCTCAAGCAGGCTACTACAGAGGCACGACAGTTAGCCAAATATCTCAAATCTGCCGCCCAAGTCCAAGCCTTGACACAAGAAGATGTAGATATTGAAACAGCCCTAGAAGAAGCCCAAAGAGTCGGCTGTTTGAGTGTAGCGGCTGATTTGGTAAATCAAGCATCCCAAATAGAACAAACCATTGCTAAGTTGTACATGACTTGGAAACGCATCGGTAATTTAGCGGATAGGTTATACGTAGATACTGGTGCAAGTACACCCAACCTGCGATCGCTCCTCAATTGCATTGAACCTCTAGGCGGCGAAATTATGGAGGTTCAACTCAGTGGGGCGACTGAACACACCGTCCGCCTGCAAATTCAGGAGACAAGTTAGGGGAAGGTGACAGGTTACAGGTTACAGGTTACAGGTTACAGGTGACAGGTTACAGGTTACAGGTGACAGGTTACAGGTTACAGGTTACAGGTTACAGGTTACAGGTTACAGGTTACAGGTTACAGGTTACAGGTTACAGGACAGGTTACAGGTTACAGGTTACAGGTTACAGGTTACAGGTTACAGGTTACAGGTAGTTAAAATTCTCCCTTATCTGCTACAGTCTGCCGACTTCATTCCTGTACTATGAGGTTTGACAGTGGGTGCTTGGGCAACGAGAACTATATTACCATTGGGATCTATGACCCAACCTTGGGCTTCGATAATTTGACTTGAGGGATCGGCTATACTCCACCGTAGGCGATCGCCTGATTTAATTTTCCCAGTATTTTCTTCTTTACGTCGCTGAATATTATCAGCACCATTTTCTTGATGATCTACTGGTAATTTAATCCAGTCTGCTAGCACTGCATCATCTGTCAGTGTATCCGTAGGATTGGGTGTAACTCCTCCCCGACCTGTGGTAATAAACGAGCTTCTTTCAGTTTTTTTCTCAGTATGGCAAATAGAAGCAATTTGCCTAGAAGCTTCAACCACATTTGTGGGCAGTTCTACTAAGCCTTGACTGGGATCAACATCAGGTGTGTTGATTTCTACATCTCCATTTAATGAAGGATTTTGTTGAGAAAAGGCTGTAATGTCATTCGTTGGCAGTTTACTGGCGTTTAACTCCTCTGGATTTTCAGTTCCTAACAACTCCACCAACTCTGCGCGAGTACGTGGTACAAATCCAAAAATGTTCTTAGCGTTAATTGTGACTTTACCTCCTGTGCCGGCGAAAGCATTGGCGGTGATATCACTATTTTCTAAAGGAAAGCCAACGATGAAGCCATTAGCTGCATTGATAGCAATATTACCGCCATCTCCTTGCCCTAATGTCTGACCTGCATTGGTAGAGATTTGACTTTCATGGCGCATCAATAGTAAATCTTGCACTTTGAGGTTGATATTCCCACCTCTACCGGCTTCGCTTTCTGCTACCAGTTTTCCTTGGTCTAAATGGATGAAACGAGCATTGATATTGATTTCACCTGCTGCGCCTAACTGAGTGGGATCTCCGAGGTAGATAACATTTTTTTGCGCTGCGCTGCTAACAATTATTGCCCCCCCATCCTGTATAGTCAATTTCTTAGTAGTCAAAGTTAAATTGCCTGCTGCGCCAATACCTCTTGTGGCAGTAAAAATACCACTGGGAGAATTATTCGCTGAAGTGCCATTTATTTGTACAGATTCAGAAGCGTTGATTATCACATTGCCTCCCCTACCTGTAGCTGGTGAAAATTGATTAGATCCTGCTACTATTTGTAATCTTCCCGCAGACTCAGTGGATATTCTCGCTCCGTCTTCAATGCGTAAATTTTTAGTGTTAATGATAATATCACCAGCATCTCCACTATCAGGAGTTGCAGCCAATAGTCCAGTGAAAAGCAGGAAGTTACCAAAAACACGACTACCACTCAACTCTACAGAATCTGAGGCATTTACAATCAATTTGCCACCTGAACCCAAGCGCAATGCTCCGACATTATTCAAAAACTGCGCTCCAGTTTGGACTTGTGCTAAATCTTTTACAATTAACTTACCAGTTGTAATTGTTAAGTCTCCAGCGTTTCCAGAACCAAAAGTTCTGGTTGTCAAAGGTGTACCACTAACTAGTTCCACAGATTCTGAGGCATTTATCGTTAAATTACCCCCTTGTCTAGAACCCAAGGTATTAGCCAAAAGCTGTGAAGAGCTATTAATCAATACTTGTTTACCTTGCACATGAATACTACCGCTACCTGCGCCACTCACATCTACTTGAGATGGACTGTTAGGAGTGCCTAAAGTCTGCCGTGTTAGTTGAACGTTTTGAAAATCTCTGACGTTTTCGTACCCCAGAACCCAACCTTGGTTTGTGGGGTTGATACTGACTACACTATTCGCACCGACGCTTCCTAGTTCAATTCTTCCTGATTTTGCAGTTAGATTTCCACTCTCCAATGTCAAATCACCACCTACCAATGCCAATGTTTGATTTGCCTGCACCTGTAAACCAGCAGGACGATTTAAACGATTGGTTGCTCCTCCCAGACTTGCTTGGGATTGATTGCGTATTGTTGCGGCTGTAGTTCCAAATTGTAAGCCAATGGGAACATCGATGGACAATAACGGCGCAGTTTGAGGGTTTACAGCACTAAATTGGAGATTATTGCCAAAATTTATACTAGTAGCTGTACTAGCTAAAAACGACCCTTGAATATCTAAAGCAGCTTGAGAACCAAAAATAATGCCGTTGGGGTTAATCAAAAATAAGTTAGCTGTCCCATTAGTTTTGATAATGCCATTAATATTAGAGATAGAATTGCCAGTTACCCGACCAATAATATTTTGAATATTTGTAGCGTTATTAAAATAGGCTGTATTGCCAGGAGAGACAGAAAATTGCTCAAAGCTATGAAATAAATTATTACCACGAATTGCCCCACCATCTATTTGATCAACATTTTGACCATTAATCAAGTTAGGTGTAACCACTGAATTCTCAGCACCCAATGTGTCATCCTTCGTAATTTGGGCAAGGGTACAATCTCCAAAAAAGACAGATATACTAGCAATTGTTAAAGCACTTACTAGCCTTAAGTTGGCATGGCGATCGCTTCGGCTTTGATACATGAACAAATCTTTACTCCAAGTTGTTATACACTAGTACCGCTACGTGGAAATCAAAAATCAAAAAGGCTTTTACTTGTTTGAAATGGTCTGCTTATTTACGCCGACCTGTGCTAGTAATACTGACGGAATATTTCACGGTATCAATTAGCTAAACCGTGTTCTAAAGCAAAACGAACTAATTCGGTGCGACTATTAGTACCGGTTTTACTGAACAAACGACTGACATATTTTTCTACATTTCGCACACTTGTTTCTAAACGGCGGGCGATTTCTTTGTTCATTAGCCCTTCAGCCACTAAGTTTAAAACACTTTGTTCCCTGGGGGTCAAGTCGATTTTGAAGGGGGCTGGAGATTGAGAAATTGCGCTTTTTTGAGTTAATAAAGCTTTAATTTGAGCAATCTGATTGGCTAGTTCAGCAATATTAGGTGTTTCGCTTTCTTCACCTGAAAATTTTAGCTTGGCGGTGCGCCGGGCAAGTAAATTTTCGACGATCGCAATTAGTTCATCTGGATCGAAGGGTTTGGAGAGATAAGCATCAACACCAGCTTGATAACCTTGGATGCGATCGCTAGTCATGCCTTTTGCTGTTAAAAATACCACAGGCAGGGATTGGAAGCGGGGGTCATCTCGTAGTTGCTTGAGAAATTGATAGCCATCTACCTGGGGCATCATAATGTCAGAAATCACTAGATCGGGTGTATTTTGCTGCATCAAATCCCAACCTTCACGGGCGTTACTGGCGACTTGAACGCCGAAACCGCTTTCTTGTAAATAGTCTTTCACGGCTTCTCGTAATCCGGGTTCATCATCTACCAGTAACAATTGTGCTGACATCGAACATTTCCTTAAGGTCTATCTGTCTCCAATGTAGCGAATCCTGGATCTAAAATTCAAATTTTCTAGAGCCATTCTATTGTTTTGGCTCGTTCTGGTAGCTTGGCATCTCGTTGTCCCTCAGCCCGCGCTTTGGCGTTAAATAAGCCTATGGGAGTATTTAATAAATCTATGAATGTAGCTTGACCAGCGATCGCTCTCATACTATCCCGTGGCAATTCCTTAAGTAACCAACGTGCTAAACGATAGCTAATATCTTTAAGTTTCATCTCTGGCATTAAGGCTACGCCATGCAGTTCATGTAAATAACGATTAGACCGTCCGTAACGCCGCCACTGACTAGCTAATTCCTTGAATGTGGTACGGTGGCGATGTTGAACGGTGGCGATGGGGGCAAATTCTAACCGCCCAATGTTTTGTTGCAGAATGCGCCAACAAATATCTGCATCACCGCCAGTGGTGAGATGAGGGCGAAATAAACCCGATGTAGCTAAAGCAGTACGACGAATAGCTAAGTTAGCAGTTTGACCGTAGGGACAAAAGGGATGAGCCAGGGTATGTTTTTGGGACAGCGTTTCTTGACGGTCTGCGTGCTGTTCTAAGAAAGTTTTACCTGGGAGTGCTGTAATTTCCCCGGCTACAATCACTATGTCTTGGTTGACAAAAGGCTGAATTAATGCTTCTAGCCATTGGGGTTGGGGACGACAATCTGCATCTGTAAAAGCCAGAATTTCACTCACCGCCGCCCGAATACCTGTATTGCGAGCCGCATAAGAGCTTTGAATTTGGGTTTCGCTCAAGGGGTGAATGGTAATTGGGCAATTGGCAGCCGTTGTTTTGAGATAGTCTAGGGTGCGATCGCTACTGTTATTATCTACCAGCAGGTACTCTACCCTATCTTTGGGGTAGGTTTGAGAAATCAGACAGTTAATTAAGTCTGGTAAATCTGTCTCACCGTTATAAATAGGAATAACCACCGAAACCATTGGCAAGAATCTGCTAGTGGTGGTTGGATCAATTTCCTGATAATTCATAAAATCTTTGATTATAAATTAGAGGTTTTAGGGGTCTGTTAACCCTCAGATTAAGTTGATGTGAAATCACTAGTTTACTTGTAAAGATTCAGTAATTTTTTTTCCCTGTATAAAAGTTGATTTTGCCTGTAACTACTATATAACAAGGTTTAATTAGATTTTATTTTGGTAGCTAGGATCACTTAAAAAATACTTCTGGATAAGTTTTTTGTGATAGTCTACAGAGAACTTACGGACATTTTTGTACTTCTTAGATAGGCAAAATGTTCGTCAAGGGCGGCTGTAGATCATCGAGATCAAGATTAAGAGAAATCGTTTTTGGTGTATTTACTGATTTAGTGTTTCTCTGGTTAATGGTAAGGCGGGGTATTGTGGGCAAGCAGGCTACTCTTCAATCAGATCAACTACCAAGATTTGAAAATCCTACATTTGCACTTGATAAATTGGGTGTGCAGAATCAAATCATAGCTTCAGCTAGGCGTGGGCAACTAGAAGAAGTGACAGATATCATGGTGCTTGATGTACCTACGTGTATATCTCTGAATTTAGAAGATTTAAAATGCTTTGAAGTTGTAGAGCGTCAGTATGAGCAATGGGGTGTAATTTTTCAAAATTCCCTAGCCATACAACCATCAAATCCAGCCTTCCCAACTAAGTTAGGGTCAACAGTATTAATGGGTTCACCGAAGAGTGGATTTTTAGAAGCTACTTTCCTCCGTCCTGTCAATTGGGTAAGTACCTGTGTCACTAGCTCACAGCGATTGGTGCTTTCTGCCTACAATTGCGATCGCCAACTATTATGCCAAACTATCTTACCAGGCGCAAATCTCGCCAATTCTGATTCATCCTTATCCCCCAATATTTTATTATCGGTCGCGGCTAAAAATATTCACTCCATTACTTTCTGCGCCTTTGATGGTCAATTCACCATCGATGAGTTCCGTTTTTGTGTTTAACATAAAGAATTTACTTAGGTGTCAGCCTATTACTTAGTATTCTTTTAAAACTGAAAATTTACAAAAATCAGTAATAAAACCTGATTTTGCTACTTCAGCCTAGATATGCTTGTAGAGTAATATTGAAATTCGATTTATATTACTGAGTACGAGGCAAGTGGCAAGTGTGAAAAATGCTGAAAATTCCAGATTTTACTAACAGTCTTACTTTCCCGTACCTAGTGGAATCCATCCATCTATATAGATATTTTGTAATTAGGTAGGTAAACACTGTGGCAAAGGCTGTATCTTCTTGGCAGCAATTGATCAACCAGATACCCAACTGGCTGCTTCCAGAGTTTAAAACCAAAGCCACCAAGCAACGGACTATTCAGCGTTTTTCAGAGCCTGGAGTAATTCTAGGCTTGCTAACGTTACTTGTTGGTATGCTGTTGTGGAACTGGAAATTATTATTGGCACTGGTAGTTGGTATTAGTGTCATGTTAGTGGTCTACTCAATGCAAAAGTGGGACTTGCAAGCGCATTGGGGAGAAATTAAAAAGTTTTTTAATAGTCCCAACCGTCAACTAGTTTTAGCTGTTAGTAGTGGTGGTATTGCTACTCTCAGTACATATATGGCGGCGGCAATTTGGGCTGACTCCAGCAGCCCTTGGATAGCTGCTGGGGCTATTGTCCAAGGGTTGGGGACTTTATTAACTTTAATTTTATTAGTCTGGCAAATTGTCAACTTTTACAGCCATCGTCAGGAAGATAGCTTTGAGAGGTTGTTACTTGATCTCACAGAACAAGATCCCATCAAGCGTTTAATTACTATCCGTCGGTTAACTAAGATAGTTAACCGTCAGCAAATTGATCTGGCATTACAGCAAGACGTTCTGCGATGTTTATATCTCCTCTTGAGTCGAGAGGAAGAAACCGCAATTCGAGAAGCAGCCTTTGAGAGTATACAAACTTTGGAGCGATCGCAGTTACCATCCACTCCTTTACCAACTCTTATGCCTCTAGCAACCAAAATCAAGGCGCGTGTTTCTATGTAGGGGTGTAGGTGACAGGTGATAGGTGACAGGTGATAGGTGACAGGTGACAGGTGACAGGTGACAGGTGATAGGTGACAGGTGACAGGGAAGAAATACCCACTTCCTACTCCCTTTTTACTACTGATTGGCGATATAGTTTACCATTACGAACTTGTACTACTGGCTTATTACACCGACGCACTAGTTGTTCATCATGGGTAGTGACAATAACTGTAGCCCCAAAAGAATTTAATTTTTGCAGAATTTGCATCACCTGCCAGGAGTTATCAGGATCAAGATTACCTGTGGGTTCATCAGCTAAAATTAGAGGCGGTGTACCTACAATTGCCCTGGCAATACTAACTCGTTGTTGTTCTCCGCCCGAAAGTTGATTAGGAAAACAATCAGCCTTAGAAATTAACCCCACTAGTTTTAATGTCGGTTCTAAACGCCTTTGAATTTCTTTGCGGGTGTAACCTTGGGCTTGTAATACAAAAGTTACATTTTCTGCCACTGTGCGCTGGGGAATTAGTTTATAGTCTTGAAACACAATCCCAATGCGTCGCCGTAATAATGATAAGCGATCGCCCCGCAAAGCTGATACATTGCATTCACTGACTATCACTTCTCCCTGTGTAGGTAATTCTTCACCATACAGCAGCTTTAAAAGTGTTGACTTACCAGAACCACTAGGCCCTGTAATAAACAGGAATTCTTTCTCTTTGACCTCTAAGTTGATATCTAACAAAGCATGACAGCCATTACTGTAAGTTTTGGTAACAGCACTTAGTTGCACCATGTTACCAGCAATACCACTGTGCTGTTGCTTTTGATTATCCGTCTGTTGTTCAGTTGTGACTGGATTGGTTAATACGGGCATTGCTAAAAATGGGGATTGGGGCTAATCAATTCAAAATTCAAAATTAGACTTTGACTAATGACTAAAAATAATGATTCCCAGGAAATACCTAGGAATCACAAATTCAACACTCAAAATTTAAAAATAAATTTTGAATTTTTAAGCTGCACTTTTAGTTGTCAAACGATAAATAAAAGCTTTAACCGCGAACTTAGGCAAAGCCAACATCCGCCGCCAACGCCAAGGTTCTTGATAAAGTCGATACAACCATTCCAAATTGTTATTACCCAACCAAGAAGGCGCACGAGATTTTGTCCCTGCCCAAATATCAAAACTACCACCGACACCAACCCAAATGGCTTGGGGACACAAATGACGGTTTTGGGCAATCCATAATTCTTGACGTGGTACACCCAAACCCACCAAAATTAATTGCGGTTGCAATTGCGCTAAAGTTTGTTGCAGTTGTTGTTCTTCTTCAGCAGTGTGGTAGCCAGAATGATTACCAGCTATATTTAACCCAGGATTTTGTTGCTGCCAAAACTCTGCTGCTTTTGCCGCTACACCTGGCGCACCACCGTAAAAAAATATTGTTTTGTCTGTCTGTTGTTGTCCAATGGCACACAACAGCATTTCTGCTAGTTCAATACCTGGACAACGGTTGATTTTTTGCCACAGTAGCCATCGTAAATACAGAACTACCCCTGCACCATCTGGAATGACTAATTCGGCACTTTGAATGATGTTAGCCAAAGCAGGATTTTGCTGTGCCTGCATGGTCATTTCTGCATTGAGGGTGATGACATGAGTTCCTCGGCTGTGTTGCCAGCACTCTAGCAACCAAGTTGGATAGTCATTCATCACATGAACAGGTATTCCCAAAACGGAAAACACTTTAGGGGCTGGAAACATAGCCTTTCTCTTGATTAGTCTCACACCAGATGATATAGACCGATAGTTTATCAAATTTTTTAATAGGGTGTCTCTTTCTCTCTGCTCAAAGTTAAATTAGTCAATTACCAAGCCCCGTTGGGGCGGGTGTAGGGGTGTAAGGGTGTAGGGGGAAGAAAGAGCAGCCAACCTAACCCTTGGGTTAAAAGCCATGTTCCTTGGGGCAACAGTGTTGGGTTCTTTTTCAATCCCCGTCCAACACCTTCAACCCCTACACTCCTACACCCTTACACCCCTAATGAACCCACGCGGTAGATAGTTTTTTGCCTAGTGTCGATGATAAAAACAGCTTATAATTCATCAGCAGAGTTTTATGAGCTATTTTTGCTAAATTCTTACCAAGATAGACCTATTCCGGGACTAGCATCAAAGCAGACTAGAGGCACAATATCCAACGCGTTGAAGTGGACTATTAGGTAAAATTCTATATTTATCTGCGGACAAAATTATTTACACTGCATCTATTAAGTCTTTTTAGTACACTCAGTTTTAAAGTTAAGGTAGCGTAACGGGTAGAAGTTGACTATGAATAAAATTCGGATTGTGTTGATTGAAGATCATGACCTTACTCGTGTGGGTATTCGTATGGCTTTACTACAAAAGGAAGAAATTGAAATTGTCGGAGAAGCTGCCAATGCTGTCGAAGGGTTAAAAATGTTAAAAATGGTACAACCAGATATTGCTATTGTCGATATTGGATTACCTGATAAAGATGGAATTGAACTGACACGGGAGTTCAAAGCCAGTGAGAATGGAGATCAGCTAGAAACAAAAGTATTAATTTTAACGCTTCAGGATAATAAAGAAGCGGTGTTAGCGGCTTTTGCGGCTGGGGCTGATTCCTACTGTATGAAAGATATTAAGTTTGATAATTTGTTGGAAGCGGTGAGAGTCACTTACGATGGCAACGCTTGGATCGATCCAGCGATCGCTCGCATTGTATTACAACAAGCACAACAAAATCCACATCAGCCCGACAATGTGGCAGCAGATCGCAAATATCTTGGCTCACACCCAGATTCTCCAGAAAATCAAGAAAATCCTCAATCCTACGCCCTCACAGAAAGAGAATTAGAAGTCTTACAGTTAATTGTCGAGGGTTGTAGCAATGCACTCATTGCCGAACGTCTTTACATCACAATTGGGACTGTTAAAACTCACGTCCGCAATATTTTAAACAAACTATGCGCCGATGACCGCACCCAAGCAGCCGTCCGTGCCTTACGTTCTGGATTAGTAGGTTGAATTTAATCTCCTAATTTTCTAAAATTTCATCGTCTGAAAATTCAATATAAGCCTACAGAACATCGAGAGTAAAGTTATACTCGTAAAAACAAATAATTTTGCTGGAAAAAACTGCTTTTTCAGTAAATTTTTAGGTGGACGAGATAAAAATTTTACTATCTTGCCATATATTTACCTGCAAATAAAAGTCAAATATGACGCAAACCGAGGTAGAAAAACTTAAGCTCATGGTCGTAGACGATGAGCCAGATAACTTAGATTTACTCTACCGCACTTTTAGGCGAGATTTTCAAGTATACAAAGCCAATAATGCCCGTGGCGCATTGGCAATTCTGGACAAAGAAGGAGAAATGGCGGTCATTATCTCCGACCAACGAATGCCAGAAATGAACGGTACGGAATTTCTCAGTCAAACAGTAGAGCGATTTCCTGACACCATTCGGATTTTACTGACTGGTTTTACTGATGTCGAAGATTTGGTAGATGCCATTAACTCTGGTCAAGTCTTCAAGTACATCACCAAACCTTGGAATCCAGAACGGTTAAAAGTTCTAGTTGAGCAGGCTACTGAAACATATCGCGTAGTTAAAAAGCGTACTCAAGAGTTAAGTCGAGCTTTACGACGGGAATCTTTATTTAATGCCGTGACAACGGCTATTCGAGAGTCATTAGACTATGAGAGTATGCTGCAAAAGATTGTCGCTACAATCGGACAAACCTTTGACGCTACTTGTTGTCTACTTAAACCAGTAGAAGATGATCTTCTACTACCAGTCCAGTTTTCTTATCAAAATCCGGCATTCCATACTCCTGATAATGCTTTTGACCCCAGTCTTTTGATTGACAAGGTGCTAGCAACTCGTCAATGTCAAATTTCTCAAGAGATATATGAAGAAAAATCTTGTAACTACTTAGTTGTCCCCCTATCCTACCAGCAAGACCTGTTAGCAGTGCTGGCGTTATACCAATGGGGTCAAGACGAACCTTGGCATGATGAAGAAATCCAACTCATTACAGGTGTATCAGAACAAGCCGCTTTAGCTCTTTCCCAAGCTAAACTTTACCAATGTCTCCAAGAAAAGCAAGAGCAAATTAAAGCTGAGTTAGAAGTTGCTCGCCAAATTCAAAATAACCTGTTACGCCAAACTTTACCTGATATTAAAGGTGCAAAGTTACAAGCTTGCTGCTACCCAGCACGAGAAGTAGGCGGTGATTTTTTTGAAGTCTTTGTCCACCCCAAAGGAGACTTGTGGTTAGCTGTGGGAGATGTTTCTGGTAAGGGTGTACCAGCTGCTTTATTTATGGCTAGTGCTATTTCTGTATTGCGTCGGGAATTATCTCAGGAAACACCTGCTGATCCCAATGTAGTTCTACATAATCTCAATCATGCTTTATGCACTGACTTAATTAGCAACAATTGCTTCATTACTCTTGTCTTAGCGTGTTTTACCGCGAATACTAGAGATTTGGTGTATGCCAATGCTGGACATATCTATCCAATGGTTTGGTCAGACCAAGCCACAGGAGCAGAAGAACCAAACTATCTCAAAGTCCGAGGTATTCCTATAGGAATCTTACCGGAATGGCAAGCCCAGTCAGGTCGCCTAGTTCTCTCACCTGGAGACACATTACTGCTTGCTAGTGATGGAATTACAGAAGCTATGGTATCAAATAAATTATTAGCACCCGCAAAAACCGTGGATGGCGTTCTATCAACAAGTCGTTCTATGCTGAAACAAGATGGTCTGTGGCAAATATTACAAGACGAACCAAAACCACTGTCTCTAAACCATTTACTAGCTCGCATCCAGGCAGATAACCCCGTGCAAGAAGATGATCAAACTATACTATCTCTGGAGGTTTTGTAAGTAATGAAAAGTGAGCTGCACGTACCAAGTGACTTAAATTATTTAAACATCGTTGAAAACTGGTTACTGGGATGTTTAAAAATCCAATTGGGTGAATCTGTTGATTGGTCAAGACAGTCCAGTCGTTTGCGTCTAGCATTGGTCGAAGCCTACTCCAATGTAGTCCGTCATGCTCACAAGGAGCAATCTAATATACCTATTTTGCTGCGTTTGGAACTAAAGGATCGAGATATTTCTCTAGAGGTTTGGGATCACGGTACTGGCTTTGATTTGTCTACTTATTTTCCACCTAATCCTGTAGACAAACAGGAAGGGGGTTATGGGTGGCTGATTATGAATCGTTTGATGGATAAAGTGGAATATGAGTTACAAGTTGATGGTGCTAATTGTCTAAAACTAGAAGCTACCATCCCAGAACTCGCTAATAGTTAATAGGGATTGGGGATTGGGGATTGGGGATTGAGGGAAATATTTCCTGCTCCCACAGACCCTATTCCCAGCCCAAGTTATTATCTTTGAGGTGTTTTTAGTCCTAAGAGACTTTGTTGAGAAATATTAACTATTTTAATAACTTTTGCTAACTTTATTTGATTTATAGCTATTACTTATTGGATACTTAGGTAATTAAGCTGGTATCGCGTTTATCAATTTCAACGTGAAGCAGTAGTGCAGTAGAAAGTTTTCCAAAATCAAAGCTAAAGTCATGATTGCACCTATGGAAGCCTTATTTTGCTTATCACCACGCTACCGTCTTGATGATGAGTCACCTTGGTTAGAGGGGATTGATCCTAGCCGCCATTACTGGCTAGCGGTGAATGGAAATAAGGATTTAATAGTCGCTTTGCCTGGGTTGATGGTGTCTTCTCTAAATGAACTGAAACAGGTGATGCGTCAGTTTCGCGCTCTCCAACCAGGGGAAAAAATGACTTTAGCTAGGGCAGCAAGTGGTTGTATGATTCACTGTGTTGGGATTAATTGCTATGCCCTGGAAACTGAAATGAATGGCCGTCTTGTTTGGCATCTATTTGATCAAGAGGCTCTAGATAGTTTGTTGATGACAGCACACCCAGATTGGCAATGTGCGCCATCAGATGTTGAGTTGGGCAGAAAATTATTGATGCGTTCTCTGCAATCAGCTATTGTTAACCCTAAATAGAAAGCTATTTTTCAGGACGCAAAGCCAGTAATTCTTGAGGCGATGCGAGAAGTTTGATATGAGTTTCGAGGATTTGTCGTTGCTGGTTGAGGCTAAATAACCATAGGACGTTGACGCTACACCAAGAGGTCTGTGTTCTGCCCCTAACTTGTATTTGGATACGACCATTTTCTAAGGTTTCGGCTATTCCCTGGTGAGGGTCAGCTTTGATATCTTGGGCTTCTTGTTGTAGATAACGAGCGATCGCATCTGTCCCCACAATACCAGATTCAAACGGCGGATACATCACACCCTCGGCTGCAAATAAAGCCGCCGTGGCTGTAAAGTTTCCAGCGTTTAAAGTTGTGAAATACTCTATGATTGTAGACTCTGTAATTCCTGGAATCTCAGGTACAGTGCTTGCTGTAGGAGATGAATATTCAGCAGCTTTCATAAAAATTACCTAAAATAGCGATCGCTGAACATTAATTAAAATAAAAAAGCAGATATAAAAAAAGCTGCTATTGGCGTGTATTAGTAAGCAAATAAATCTCACCTGAGAAAGAGTTTGTTCCCAAGCTGTTACTTGGGAACATTGACTGGTGTGACATTGAGGTTGGAAAGATTAAGCTAAGGGGTCAAAACCCATATCAGCCACGACTCTACGTAAAATTGTGATTTGTTGACCAAAGTCTAACTGTTTGAGTGCTTCTAATACTTGAGAGCCATCACGGGAGATTTGATAGTCTGTAGGGACAGGGACAACAAAACCTTTCACCATCAATTCTGATAGTTCATACCAGAAAGCTAGCTTGGTATTGGCACTAAGAATCCCGTAGGAGCGAGTAAATTGAGTATTTTTCTTGGCTACTAAGTCACGCATTACCTGCAATTGCTCTGGATGAGACATTTGCTTGATTTGATTGAGCAGACCTTCGGCTAATTGTAACCGAGCCGCACCTGTCGCAGCCGGTGTAATGGAACGACCCATTTCTGTGTAGGCGTACCATAGCACGGCTAATTGATCGTCTACGCTCAGGCTTTGAAATACGGTAGTAGTAGAAGTAACAGCATCAGCTTGGATGCTGGGATTGAATGCTTGAGAGAAACGGGTGGAAGCGGAATCAGAAGTGAATGTCATGATTGCACCACAGTCGATGGGTTTAAGTACACTGCGAATCAGTGGGAGGCTCGCATCACTCTGGTAGCTTTACCTCTTGGTTCACATTTTGCATTATTTATTTACAAATCGCCAATAAAATTTACAAATGATGTCAGTAAGAAATATTGAACCCAACGCTTGACTGAGTTAGGTATAATCGATAAGCCGCAGTTTTGGCAAATTTTGGTTAGAGAAATGAACTACTGTTCCGTAGTTAGCAGCAGTGTGGTAAAGGAAAAAGCCCAAGAGCTAGGTTTTCATAAAGTTGGCATTGCTGCTGTAGATAGGGGTAATCATACAGAAGCCGAGAGGCTGCAAGCATGGATCAAAATGGGTTATCACGCTGATATGGAGTGGATGAATAACCCAAAGCGTCAGGAGATTAACTTAATCATGCCAGAAGCGCGATCGCTTGTTTGTGTGGCACTTAATTACTACACCCCACACCAACGTCCAGAAGGGGAAGAGTACGCCAAAATCTCCCGTTATGGCTGGGGGAGAGACTATCACAAGGTAATGCACAAGAAACTCAAAGCCTTAACTACTTGGTTACAATCCCTAGAGCCAGGGGTGCAAGCTCGTTACTATGCAGATACTGGCCCTATCCAAGATAAAGTTTGGGCGCAACGAGCTGGGATTGGTTGGATTGCCAAAAACGGGAATGTGATCACTAGAGAGTATGGTTCTTGGGTATTTTTGGGTGAAGTATTGACAAATTTGGAACTAGAAAGCGATCGCCCCCACACAGAACATTGCGGTAGTTGTACACGTTGTTTAGCCGCTTGTCCTACCGGGGCAATTACCCAGCCATTTGTAGTAGATGCTAATCGCTGCATAGCTTATCATACCATTGAGAATCGGGCAGAAAAATTACCAGAGGCGATCGCACCCCATATGCAAGGTTGGGTAGCTGGTTGCGACATATGTCAAGATGTTTGTCCTTGGAATCAGCGTTTTGCTCAAGACACGGATGTGGTAGATTTTCAGCCCTATCCTGAAAATATTGCTCCAAAGCTGATAGAATTAGCGCAAATCTCAAATGAGGAGTGGGAAAGAAGATTTCCGGCATCAGCGTTGCGGCGGATTAAGCCAGAAATGTTAAAACGGAATGCCCGTGCTAATCTTGACGCATCTAGGCAATGTAATGACACAGAAAGTAATTATCTTTGATTTTGATGGCACAATTGCAGATACTGTAGATGCACTTGTAAGTATTGCCAATCGTTTAGCGGTAGAGTTTGGTTATATCCAAATTACACCAGAACAATTCACCCTCCTCAGAAATTTCTCATCGAGAGAAATTATTAAATATTCAGGAATTTCTCTGTTTAAAATACCTTTTTTAGTCAAAAAGGTAAAAGCTGAATTAAAAAATAAAATCCAGGGATTGAAACCAATTCCTGGCATGAAAGAATCATTATTAGAACTAAAAAATCATGGTTATCAGCTAGGGATTATTACATCCAACTCCAAAGATAACGTTACAGCTTTTTTGTCAATTAATGAATTAGATAATTTATTTGAATTTATCTATTCAGGAGTGACAATTTTCGGCAAAACCACCATTATTAATAATGTTCTTAAGCAAAAACAACTCAAGCCGCAAACAGTTATTTATGTAGGTGATGAAACTAGAGATATTGAAGCATCAAAGAAAGCTAATATTAAAGTAGTTGCCGTCACCTGGGGATTTAATTCTCCTGAAATACTAGCTAAACAAAATCCTGATTTTTTAATTCACCAACCTAGTGAATTGCTGCAAGTCATACAAAATTGTTAGATGTAGTGAATGTAAATATATTGTAATTTCGTTTGTAGTAAGGGCTTTAGCCCTTTTTTGATGACTAAAGTCCTTTCTGCGTTCTCTCCGTTCCCTGCGGGACGCTGCGCGAACGCGGAGCGTGTCGTAGACAGACGCTCTTGCTAGCTTGCTTCCCTGGAGGGGTACACTACAAATATTTGATTAGACATCTCCAGAAATTAAATATGCGTTTTTCAGAAACCTTGTAGAGACGTTCCGTGGAACGTCTCTACATTTTTGGAGATGTCTATTATTTACACCCACCTAATAAATGAATAATGACTATTTTTTAGGTTGACCTTTTTGCAGGGCTTTTTGGACTAAATCGTCACTGACTGTAGTTACAGCCTCATTCTTTGAAGCTCCTACTTCCTTCGCTAATTCTAAGTAATCATCAGGATTACCAGTGGATTGAATTTCTGTTTTTGTTGGTTCAGGTTCAAATTTCTCATCTTCAGGTGTCGTATCTGCTTCCACAACAACACCTTGACTCAATTGCTGTGCGGCTGCATAGTCAGCGTCAAAATTAACCTCTGGTGCTTTTGTATCACCACTAGCTATACTTTCAGCAACTAGTTGTGCATCATGGGTAGGAGCTTCACTAGGATTGGGCTTAACTTCATCAGTCATAACTAACACCTTAAGTAATTTTTTTATTGCTGGGGTGATTGTAACAACTGAGTTAGCCAGTTTTTAACACTCTTGGGAAAGATTTATACCTCTATTAAAAGGTAGATAAAACCAATTCGCAATGGACTAACGTCCCGCTCCGCTAACGCAATTCGCAATAAATATGGCAATTACTGCGCGTAGAGGGTGTTTGAAAAGTTTCAGTAGGTATAAAAATGTCATTCTGACTGGAGCGGAGCGTAAGGAAGAATCTAGGCTTTGTGGCACATACCGAGATGTTTCATTCCGCTACGCTGCATTCAACATGACAAAGAAACAGACTTTTCAAACTTCCTCTTAACCAATGTGAATGAGTAAGGAGTGATATTTACTCCTTACTCAATTTAGCTACCTGGAAAACTAAGCTCCAACTGCTTCTTTCGCGGCGTATAGTACCTCAGCCGAGATATCTTTAATGCCGCGATCGCGGGCAAATTTTTCAGTATTTCGCTTGACTTTACCGCGCACAAAACCAGGAATTTTGTTCAATTCGGCTGAACCGTCTTTTGTCCAATTGAGGTCAGAGCCGGCAGAAATGCCTTTGGTAATTACTTCTTTGGTATCATGTCCGCCGAAGATTTCTAATAGATGATCTTCCATTCCTAAAGTAAAGGAATTGTAGATTAAATCTGTAATTTGATTTGTCCCTTCGTAACCCAAGAATGGTTTGTAACCAATGGGGAAGTTTTGGACATGGATAGGTGCAGCAATTACACCGCAAGGAATATCCAAACGCTTACCCACGTGGCGTTCCATTTGTGTACCGAAGATGGCGGAGGGTTCAGCGCGAGCGATCGCATCCCCAATTTCGCCATGATCTTCAGTAATCAGCACTTCATCACAATATCCGCTTACCTGTTCACGAAACCAATCAGCATCGTATTTACAGTATGTTCCCGCTAAAACTACGTGAATCCCCATTTCCCGTGACAGAATCTTGGTCAGGGCGGCGGCGTGGGTATTGTCACCAAATACCACAGCTTTTTTACCAGTCAAGTTTTGACAGTCGATAGAACGCGAGAACCAAGCAGCTTGAGAAACATACAGGGTTTGCTCGTTGATATATTCTTCGTAGTCAACGTTTGCACCTTGCTCGTTAATTATCTGCTGAATTTTACGGATACATTTGGCAGTTTCTACAACACCCATCGGGGCAATATCTACGTAGGGTGTACCAAACTCTGTTTGCAGGTAATCAGCAGTCATTGGCCCTAATTCCCGGTAAGGGACGAGGTTAAACCAAGCTCTCGGTAAGTTCTTCAATTCATGAACTGACGCACCTTCAGGAAGGATGGCGTTTACCTCAATTCCCAAATCAGCCATCAGCCTTTTGAGTTCGGTGCAGTCGTGGTTATTGTGGAAACCAAGGGTAGAAATCCCGATGATGTTAACTGAGGGTTTTTCTGTCTTACCCGTTGGTAGTTCGCCTTTTTTACGAGCTTTCTCAAGGTAGAACTGCACAATTTGGTGTAGAGTGCGATCGGCTGCTTGTAGTTCGTTGAAACGGTAGTGATTTACATCCGCCAGCATCACATCCCCTTTGGCTTCTATCTGCGCCCGTTCGACAAAGTTTCCTAGGTCTTCTTGCAGAATACTAGAGGTACAGGTGGGAGTTAATACAATTAAGTCTGGACTTTCCTCTGTATCTTTGCGGGTAATATTATCTACCACCTTTTCTTGAGAACCACGCGCCAACACGTTGCGGTCAACTACACTGGTTGTCACTGGGGTAAAGTCCCTTTCCCGCGATAGCATGGAGCGCATGACGTTAAAGTAGTCGTCACCTATAGGCGCGTGCATGATGGCGTGGACGTTTTTAAAAGAGGTGGCGACTCGCAGAGTGCCAATGTGGGCTGGCCCGGCATACATCCAGTAAGCTAATTTCATTAATATGTTCTCCCTTGTAAATTTAAATTGGGACTGGGGACACTTCGACAAGTGATACAGTGAGCCTGTCGAACTGCTCAGTGCATCGCTGGGGACTGGGGACTGGGTAAAAATATTCCTTGTCTCCCTTGTTTCCTTTGTCTCCCCCTGCTTTGCAGCCTATTTATTTTGATTGATTTTCCCAAAACTGGAAGCGTTTATGAAGTGGGGTATTTGGGTTTTTTTCTGATGTTGCGATCGCTCAAAACTACTTCCTGATTATGATTCAGGTTGTACTTAAAACAACTTGATGCTTGTTAAATTACATGAATCTTAAAATTCAGCAAGTTTTGTTATTAATTGGGAAGGATAGGTATTAATTACTTTTTTGTAGGCGGAGGGGAGTGGAGGTTTATCAAGAATGTGGATTAAATAAACAGGACTTACGCAACTGGCATATTTTTTCTGTAGGGTGCGTGACGCAGCGAGAATATTTGAACGTAGTCATGAGACTTATCGCGTCACGCACCTGCGTAAGTCCTGAAATAATCAGGTTAGCCTGATTGAGAATGGTGCAAATTATCATTCTCTAGATTTCGAGAGTATTTAAACCTAGAATCAAAACAGAAATAAAGTTAAAATTATTGAAAATGATCTGCATTAATATTGCCCTTTATCAAAGCTTGTAAAGCTTACTATATAAGACTTATCAGCACTATTGAATATCACTTTTAATTAAACATTAAAAAAATATGAATTACATTTTTCCCTAAAAAAAAATGATATGTTGGATACAGAATTGAATTTCGCACGTATCTGGGGTATTACAACGTAATCTACCCCAGTTTTTCCCTCCTCAATCCCTTGCTAATTATGACTTTGAGCAAGATTTCTGGAGGATTTGAGTACAAAACTGTATAGTCATAAATTAGCCCAAACAGCACTCAAACCTTTGCTAGTATTGGGTCATAGATGAGTACAACTAAATCCTGAACCCCTTTCCATAAATACTCGTACCCCAACTAAAAAATACTAGAACCCCTACCCGAAAAGATTTTTTAAACTTATTTAAACCCGCTCAAAATCACAGTTTTAGATTTTGAGTACAACCCTAATAAATCCAATAAATTCTATTCCAGAGTGTCGCAGCGAGGCAGTCAAAGACTACTGCTATAAATCTTATATCGCCAATCACTTAACGCTTCTACATAAAACAAAAGCGAAAAGTGAGTGGAGGGATGAGATAGCACTATGCCTTCCTGAATAGAAGTCGCGGCTGTACACACAAATTCTACCAAGAACCAAAGTTGACACACACCAGCCGAAACCCCAGGACTTCATCGCCTAACCTACTGAGCGAATCCGCTACAGGTAGTGTAACAGAAGCGACTTCCATTCGTCAGGCAACAAGAGTAGCAACAGCATCTCCCACAGTGGCAGCTAGTCCACCGACCTTTGCGAAATTCAATGACACTACCAGTTACAGGCTCTTCCGTTACTGAATCGACCTCTACCCAAGCAAAATCAGGTGGTTGCGGATGCGATAGCAAAAGCAGCTCCACCGTGGAAATGGACGAAAAGCTTCAAGAACGCATTGCTAAACATCCCTGCTACAGCGAAGAAGCTCATCATCATTATGCCAGGTTGCACGTTGCAGTAGCTCCTGCCTGTAACATTCAGTGCAACTATTGCAATCGTAAATATGACTGCGCTAATGAAAGTCGTCCTGGAGTAGTTAGCGAATTACTCACACCAGAAGAAGCAGCACACAAAGCTTTAGTAATTGCTGGCAAAATTCCCCAAATGACAGTTTTGGGAATTGCTGGCCCTGGCGATCCTCTGGCGAACCCAGAAAAGACTTTCCGCACCTTTGAGTTGATAGCAGACAAAGCCCCAGATATTAAGCTGTGTCTATCAACCAATGGTTTAATGCTGCCGGAATATATCGATCGCATTAAACAACTAAATATCGACCACGTTACCATTACTCTGAATACTATTGACCCAGAAATCGGCGCACAGATTTATTCTTGGGTTCACTACAAACGTAAACGCTATAGAGGCGTAGAAGGAGCTAAGATTCTCCTAGAGAAGCAGATGGAAGGCTTACAAGCCCTCAGAGAAGCTGACATCTTGTGCAAAGTCAACTCCGTCATGATTCCCGGTATCAACGACCAACATCTAGTTGAAGTCAACAAGATGATTCGGGAAAACGGTGCATTCTTGCACAACATCATGCCTCTAATTTCTGCACCAGAACATGGTACACACTTCGGCTTAACAGGTCAGCGCGGCCCTTCCCAGAAAGAACTGAAATCAGTCCAAGACCAATGTGCCGGCAACATGAAAATGATGCGCCATTGCCGCCAGTGCCGTGCCGATGCTGTAGGTTTGTTAGGAGAAGACCGCAGCCAAGAGTTTACCAAAGATAAATTCTTGGAAATGGATTCAGAATACGACTTCGGTAAACGCCAAGAAGTACACGCAGGTATTGAAAAGTTTAGAGAAGAACTGAAAGTAGCGAAAGAAAAGGTATTGATTGGCAAGCAACAAGTTGCCAACAGCCCTAAAATCTTAGTTGCAGTCGCAACCAAAGGCGGCGGATTAGTTAACCAACATTTCGGTCATGTGAAGGAATTCCAAGTTTACGAAGTGGATGGTAGCGAAGTTAAGTTTATCAGTCACCGTAAGGTAGATCACTATTGTCAAGGTGGATACGGCGAAGCTGCCACATTTGACAATATTGTGAAAACAATAGCAGATTGCAAAGCAGTTTTAGTTGCCAAAATTGGCGAATCCCCCAAAGAAAAACTGCTCCAAGCTGGCATACAGACCGTAGAAGCTTACGACGTGATTGAGAAAGTTGCTTTAGAGTTTCACGAGCAATACGTCAAGGAAGGGAATAAGGAATAGGTTATAGGGAACAGGTTACAGGGAACAGATGATTTCCTATCACCTGTCACCCGTCACCTGTCCCCTCTCCTCACTCACTACTCCCACTCAACAAGGAGAATAGTCATGGCTTACCAAATCACCAGCCAATGTATTTCCTGCAAGCTTTGTCTGTCTGTATGTCCTACTGGTGCAATCAAGATTGCTGAAGACGGTCAACACTGGATTGATACGGAACTATGTACAAATTGCGTTGGTAGCATTCACACCGTCCCTCAATGTAAAGCTGGTTGCCCCACCTGCGATGGTTGCGTTAAAGTACCTAGCGATTATTGGGAAGGTTGGTTTGCTAACTACAACCGAGTTATAGCGAAATTGACAAAAAAACAAGACTATTGGGATCGTTGGTTTAATTGTTATTCTCAAAAATTCATGCTATCAAATAACTAAAAAGGCTTATTTTGCAACGTTTCATGAATATCTGCGTCAAGTCGCTTTGCTCATTCCATCGCCGCAAGTAACTATGAAACATTCCTCTAGGATTAAAAAAAGGGTGTTTAAAAATAGCAATTGTAAAATCAGATTATTTTTTATTGTTTTTACTTTCCCCCATAAAATCTCCGAAATAACCGAAATTGCGCTCTTCTTGAGCAATATCTGGCAAATCAATAGATGTTAAAAAGTTAACCCAATTAGTCTTCAAAGTATTATCTTGTGAATTAGTCTGAAGTAGTTTCCCTAAGTCAGTGAGGGCATCATACCAAATATTTTGATTAAAATAAGTTAGATACCTCTGAGATTTTGCCGCTTTTAATCTTATATCTAGCTCTTTTGTGAGAGCAATTCTTTCTATCCAGGCATCAACGTAAAAATATTTAGCTTCTGCTTCTGGTTGTCCACAATAGATTTTAAAATACCAATGATATTTCTTACCTATTTTTAGAGAATATTGAGGGTTAGATGGCAGGGTAATATTTATGAATGCTGATACTGGAGGAAGTTTTAAAAATGTTCGGTAGATATCTTCCCCAGCTTCATCCTGTAAAATAAATTCTCCATTGCGAATGTTATTAGGTAACTCAGGAACATAGACCCAAAAGGTGGGATGCTCAGAAATGGTTGAGGCCAGAAAAGATATAGAGCCTTGGATATTATCCAATCTTTCTTTACCAGGAACTAAAGCAGTAACTGGAATCTTGAGTGCTGGACAATCATTGCGACTAGTTCCGCCTCTACGACGACCGAGGGGCGCGCCATTGTCTGGTAACTGGAGTTGCTGAATTAACTGATTTTTCTGACTACTGGCATGAGTCGTGTATGATTTAATAACTGATGCCTCTATTGGTAAAGCAGAAGTTGCCAAACTAGCGATCGCCAAAGCAACAAAGTATTTTAGGCTAATCAATGATAAAGGCAGTGCTTTCTGAGTCATAGTTCACTAGATTAAGTGTTAGCGATATCTGGAACTGAACCAGACAAATGTGACTGGGACAGTTACTAGTAATAGTGCGGGTGGAATGAGTGGTATCCATCCGCCATTGATCAATGTGAGATAGCAAATAGCGAAAAGTAGGAAAAGTGCGATCGCTACGGCTAGTCCCAGATACAGGGGACGACGAATCGACCAAGCAAGCATACCCCCAAACATTGACCATCCCAAGATCCACAATGCTTCTAGCCAACTAGGCCACCACCAAATTAAGGGTCGCCCATCAAGAACTGCACTGAGAATTTGAGCGATCGCCTGAGCCTGAACAAATATTCCTGGTATTTGTTTCCGACTGGGGATGGCTGTAGCACTATAGGGGGTTTTCCATTGATCGGCGGTGCTGGCGGCAGTTACTCCTATAATCACTAGCCGATCTTTCAGCGATTTGATTAATTCAGGGGTAACTCGATTTTCTAAAATCTCTTTGAGAGACAATTGCTGGGCAATCTCTACAGGAGAGTGTAAGGAACGATAATTCAACAGTATTTGATAACCAGAGGCATCTATGTTTTGATAACCACTGGTATGGGTTGTTAATTGCTTGAATACTACTTTGCCAAGCTGTAGTTGTCCATCGGCTGTCACAGTTGATTTAATACCTTGATTATCTAGATAGTGGAATGCTGTTTGGAGACTAAAGGCATATTGTGTATTACAAGCAGAGGTGACTGGAGGGGTTAAATGTAAGAGATGGCGACGAGCAACTTCGTCATCATCTGCGACAAAATCACTAAAGCCCACCCGTGATTCTGGTATTTCTGGTGGTGGTGGAATGGCAGTTGGGGCATCATCTTCAGGTGCGGAAACTTTACAAGGAGCAAAAAAGCGAGTATCCGAGTGTAAGCGATTTGCTAAATCAGGATATTCCGAACTGACGGGAAAATCTCGATAGATATCTAAACCTATGGTTCTTGGTTGATATTGTTCTAGTTTTTCTATCAGTTGCAGCAGTGCTTGATCAGATAAAGACCATCTGATCGGCATTTTTAGGCGATTTTGATATTGAATATCAGCTTCATCAATAGTCACCAACAGTAGGCGCGGATCTGGTTTTTCGATTGGTCGTAAAGCCATTAGGTGATCGAAACTTTTTAATTCCCAAGGTTGGAGTATGCCTACATATCTGATACCCGTGATTAAGAAGGCGATCGCTAAACTCACACTAATCACTTTACAGAGATTGCGCCAAGTGCTGACCAATGTACCAGTAGCTAAGGTTATTCCTGTCGATGAAGATAACTCTTTTTTCCCTGCACTTAATTCATTAATTTGCAGGTCTTGGTTACGACTGACCCTGAGTTGCTCTAATATTACCTGCGGTTTTAGAGGACGCTCATGGGGCGCAGGTATCATCATATCGTCGATTAAATTTGCTAACCCTGAAGAAATTTGGGGTGCTTGATGTCGCCAAATTAACCGATCTGTTTGGGGATCTTTTGGTAAATCATTGGGGTGTATACCTGTGAATAAATTCACAAAAGTCCGCCCTAGAGCAAAATAATCTGATTGATAACCGGCTTGGCCATTAATTTGTTCTGGTGCTGTATATCCCAGAGAATAAACTCTAGTAATGTCACCTCCTTCTAATTTTTCGGCATAAGTCATGGTCACTTGTCTGGCTGCGCCAAAGTCAATCAATATCAGTTGTCCATCTGGACAAATCATGATATTGGATGGCTTAATATCTCGGTGTAAAACTTTCTCTCTATGCAATTGTTCTAATAAATTTATCAGTTGCAGTAACCAATCAATTGCTAATTCTTCAGATAATATTCCATGTTCTTCTAACCAATTAGCTAGATTCTGTCCGGGAATTTTCTCCATTACCAGACAATGCAATTTTTCATGTCTATCTTTGGGAGAAAAACAGAAATAAGTATCAATTTGAGGTACTCTCAGATGTCTTAATTGTTTGAGAATCTTAGCTTCTTGCTCAAACAGTTCAATTAATCGACGGCGATTACTCGTCAGAACTTTGAGAACTTTTGTTGTTCCTAAGTTATCTATTTCAAATATTTCTGTATGATGATTTTGATTTAATTCTCGTAATGGCTTAATCACATAATAACGCTCATTTATGATTAAGCTAGAGCCACAACTCTGGCAAAACTCTTGATCGTCAGGATTTTTGCGATGAAGACACCAGGGATTGATACAGTAGCTCATATTGCAATATTTTATACTGAGAACACACGATTAATTGTTATCGATAGCTGATATTAGTGAGGTCTAATTTTAGTTCTAAAAGCAGACTTTCAATATTGCTTTTGGCATAACCAACAACCAGGGGAGTTTTCCCATGCAACACAGAGAGAATTTTAGTTAAGTGTTCTTCAATCAGATTTTCATCTTTTAAAATTTTACATAGTTGGTTTTTGATGGGTTTAAGAATGAGGCGGACTTGCATTTCTTGGATGACTACATCTGTTTGTCTCTTTTTTACCAGAGCAAGAATTCGCAAAAGTTCAATTTTCTCAATTTTTTGATGTCTGGCGAATTCCTGAATCTCTGTACAAATATGCTCACAAATTTGGTTGATCACATATTGAGAAATTACAGGCTGCTGAAGTGAGAATACCACATCTTCTTCCACAACAGTTCTTTCAATTAGCGATCGCCTCAAGAGAGATTCTATGGCTTCGATTAATTCTGCTTGCGCCACAGGTGCTAAAATGTCGGCACGTAATTGATACAGGGAAATTGGTTGACACTCAATTGCCAGCCAGTAGAGAATTTCTTGTTCCAGAGCCGATATATACTCGAATTGCTCGTCTAAAATATCGTTCAGCTCACCAAAAACAATCGTCTCTTGTTTCAAGAAGGCGGAAACTTTGCCACCAAACAATTCTTGAATGGTATTAGCCACTATTTTTAAAGCTAAAGGATTACCCCGATAAAGTTGTATCAAGTCGTCCCAACTATCTTGATCTAACAATTTCTTCTCTCGGAAGATTTCCTTGGCTTGTGAGTCTAGCCCTTTGAGAGATAATGAGCGAACAGGACTGTTTTCTCCTTCCATCAGGACAATTTCTCTTGGTTTCTCACGAGCTATCCACATCAAACAGCTACGATGAGATTCTTGCCCTAATCGTCTGAGTAACTTGCCATAACTTTGATATCCTTCTCGATAATGTCCAGAAAAATGACTAATTTGCTGGATTCCTGTGGTTGTATCTAGAACGATTAGACAACGGTGTTGGCGCAGCAGACCAATAAAATTAGAGATTTGAGCGTCAATATCTTCTGCTATCACATAATTATTTAGCTGTGGTGAAATAAGTTGTGTGAGTTCCGCCAACAGTTGGCTGACTGATGGATCTTTTCGCAAATCTCGCCAAACCACAGACTCAAATTCATGCTGTGTCTGTTGAGTGCAATGTGCGGCTAGCGTTGTTTTGCCAATTCCCCCCATTCCTACAACTGCTAATAGTCGGCAACGATCATTGATGAGCCACTCTTTTAATGTGCTAAGTTCTTGAGTGCGCCCATAGAAAATACCGATTTCTGGTACTTCACCCCAATACAATTGGGGTTTTGTCTGAGGGCTGGTGAGGTGATCGGCTACACTAGGTACAACGCCATCACTACTGCTGTGAGATTGTCTTTCCTCTATCTTATTGATGCTGGCTTGTGACAAAGGATTGATCAATTCAGAAGAATATATGACTTTCTCTGGTATTCCTCCCCACAACCGCTCAATCATAAATCGGAAATTAGTTTTACTAATGTCCTCTTCCAAGGCTTCCGACAATAATTTCCACAGTTTGGGAGCTGCTACTTGTTTGATGTAACCCAGGCTGTACTGACAAGTTTCTGCAATCTGTTCATAGGTCTTAGCTTGCCAAGCTCCTCTCAATATAGTAGTCTCCACATCTCTCAAGTGCTGACCTGTGTTATTGAGAAGGACATTATCTATAGTTTTTATGACTTCTTCCACATTCATGGACGGTTAAGAGTATACATAAATTACTTTCTATAGATTAACTCTTATATTAACTTTATTTAAATATGAGAGTACATATTTACCGCCATTGTTATGTTACCACCTAAAAATAGTACCAACAATCCGTATTGACTATTTTTAACCAAAATTTAGCAAAAAAACTTTATAAATTTGAGTAAAGCCTATAATTACAGTTTTTCCTCAATAATATTGCCCAGCCAGTCATAAAATCGTTCCTATGACTCCAGAAACAACTGATTCAGTTGTTTCTGGAGTCACTATCCTCGATAATTTTACTCAGCATTCAGATAAAAAAATATTCTGTAAAGTTTTATCAAGAGATAAACTAAATTTAATCTTGGTTTATTAACGTAACAACATGAACCTTTATTAACTTAGTTAATAAAGGTTTGAGATTAACTTAACTACTAAGTACAATTTTGCCCATACTTGCAAAAGTTGCGCTTTTGGTCAAATTTTGACCAATTCCATTTACCCTGCTAGTACATTTGCTCTAAGTTTAGATCGTTGTGCTATGTGAATGCCGTCAAACCCAATTAAATAGACTACCTGACACGGCTGCATCTTTACCATCATTCCTAAAATGTGTTTTCAGTAAGTGGTTTTCTATTTCGGATCAGTCTATTAATTAAAGTGAGGTTGAACTATGGTTGCTAGCACCTGTATTGCTGGGCAAAGTAATTCTCAAATGACACTGAGACTCCAACAAGAAGAGTTACGCTTTACTAAGTTTTTGATGGATCGTGTAGCAGATCCAATTTTCTGGATAGAGCCGAATGAAAAACCAAACGCACAACTGTTATATGTTAATCAAGCAGCTTGTGGTTTGGTTGATTATCCTCACGATAAATTGGTATCTATGGGGATACAAGACCTAAACCTGGATTTCTTGAGCGATGTTTGGTCAAATTTCTGCAAAACTGAGAAAAAGCAGCGTTATTTATCTTTTGAAACACAACATCAGACAAAAGCAGGTCATAGCCTACCAGTAGAAATAACTGTCACTTCTATAGAATGTGAAGGCAGAAAGTATAGTTATCTCTTTATCTGTCATATCAAGTCACAACCAGTTTCTTCATTAGCGTTACAAAAAAATCAACAACCTATTTCCGCCAAAGAGATCGGCGATCGCCAATATTCCCTTACAAATACCCAGACAATACCACAATATCCTCTGTCAATATTTCCTTCAGACTCCCTGTTGCATCAAGTATTCAATTTTATTGAAGAAAATTATCATCAATCCATTAGCTTGTGTGATGTAGCCACAGCAGTCGGTTACTGTCCGGCTTACTTGACTAATTTAGTCCGTCGTCATACAGGGAAAACCGTGAATCATTGGATTGTTGAGCGTCGGATGTTAGCCGCACGTAATTTACTCCGGGAAAGCAATTTGTCGGTAAGTCAGATTGCGGAGGTAGTAGGCTATCAGCATGAAGGGCATTTTTTCCGGCAATTTCGTCAGAATCATCAAACTACACCTCAAGCTTGGAGAAAAACTCAGTTTATCAGTGTAGAACAATCTTCGGCATTACTGATGAAGAATATGGCGATCGCCGCTAACTAGCTGTTGTCAATACGTAAGTTCTAGCTTCTTTACCTAGAGTTAACCTCACTGCCAGATGCTAATACTGGCCCAGGAATTGGGGGTAATGGGAATGCAGGGGATTTAAGAATTACAACTGGCTCTTTAACTCTACAAGGGCGATCGCGTTTATTAGCAGATACATTTAGTGGTGAAGGTGGGAATATTCAATTGCAGGTGCAAGATGTACTCTTGATAAGGGAAAATAGTAGCATTTCTACCACAGCAGGACAATAAAACGCTGGTGGTAATGGCGGCAATATAGATATAAACACCAAATTTTTAATTGCTGTTCCTGGAGAAAATAGCGATATTACCGCCAATGCCTTTGCCGGCAAAGGTGGTTTGATTCAAATTACGACTCAGGGAATTTTTGGCATAGAAGAGCGCAACAACTTCACTACATTGAGCGATATTACAGCTTTTTCCCAACAAAATCCCCAACTCAATGGGAAGATAGTCATTAATATCCAAAATGCACAGATCAGTAATAATTTAGTTCATCTCCCAACAAATATTGTCGATGCCCTTAACGGGTGACAAGGTAGTTAAACAGCTTGTTTCATAAGGGATAGTCTCATTCACTTTAGTGTCCTCTAAATTATAGCCACCAGTTTTACAATCTTTAAATTTCTCAAATTATTGCCACATCTCATCTTCAACCACCTTGTCACCCGTTAAGACTTTGCTTATTGACATGATGTGGCCGCCCTAGGTGGGCAGCTAAGTAATCGCAAAGGCTTATAGGAACAACAAAAATGTGAGTCTTAGAGGAAAATCCGGTATTGAAGTCAATATTCATATATCTTATGATGCGAATTATCAATAGGAGCAACTAGGCAACTTCTGAAATTGAGTTCACCTCTTTATCAGTTCTGTTGATAAATATAATCTTTCAACAGTTCTCAGTATTGATTCCATGAAACTATTTAAGCGGTTATTTTTTATACCTAGTTGGGCGATCGCTACTAAAATTTCCGTAGCATTGATATCAGCAGTTTTCATACCGATGAGCTTTACAGCGTATTACAATCTGCGAGAGAGCTTAGATCATGTGGAGAAGGCTGAATACCGTAAACTGGAGCTATTGGCTACTAGTACCGCTAGTCGCCTAGATCAACTGATTGTTGATATTCACCGTCTAGTTATTCAAGTTAGTGGTGATCTCAATGTCGTGGATTTCATGTCTGCTAAAACACCTGAACAGCAAGAAACCTTATATCCCAGACTGCAAAAAACTCTAGAAAATATTTACCGTTCCAATCCAGATTTTGATGCTGCTTATATTTTAGATATCAAAGGTAAATGTATTGCTGCCACTGATCCTGTATTTATTGGTAACAACTATGCCTTTCGCCAATACTATCGCTCCGCCATCCAGGGAAAACCCTATGTATCTAGTATCTTGATGGGTAAAACAACCAGACGACCTGGATTATATTTTTCCTCTCCTGTGAAATCGGAAAGTGGCACGATTATAGGAGTCATGGTACTCAAAATCAAAGGACAAGGCATTTGGACGATAGTCGATTCATTAAGCGTAGACGATCAAACCCACGGTTTCCTGATTGATAAAGATGGGTTAATCGTCAGTCATGCCGATAAATCTCTTTTATATAACTCTATTCTCCCCCTTTCACCAGAGAAAACACAACAATTAATGTCTGATAGAGGAAATGCTTTCACTTCAATTAAGAACTTGAATATTCCCGAATTGCAAGTGATGGTGAGAGCCAAGCAGACAGGACACACCAATTATTATTCTCAACTTGAACAAAAGCCAATGATTGTTGGCTTTTCTCCCATGAAAATAGAACCGTGGGTATTAGGAATAAGTCAATCTAGAGAACAGTTTGAAGTTCCTTTGAATCACCTTGTTTTGTTCAATGTTACTATTGTCATAATTGTGGGAGGAATTACCACAATCGTTGCTTTGTTTTTAGGTTCTAATATTTCTCGACCGATTCACGCTCTGACAGCAGCTGCAAAAGCATTAGAAAATGAAGATTTTAATCAGGAAGCGCATGGTACGTTAATTAAAGTTTCTCATAGTCAAGATGATATCGGTCAATTAGTCCGTGTCTACTTAGATATGTCCAAAAAAGTGAGGATGCGAAATCAGGATTTAAAAATGCAAGTTCAAGAACTTCGCATAGAAATTGACGAAGGAAAAAGGGCTAAATATGTTGAAGAAATTACAGGAAATGAACACTTTGAAAATATCCAAAAAAAGATTCAAAAGTTGAAACAAAATGGAGTGGTTGCTAGCGAAACTGAGATGGGCTACTACGATCGCTTGCAAAATCAAGTACGATCGCTCAAGACGAGATCAGCTTTGAGTGTACCCGTTGCCGATATTAGTAAAACTTGACAAATTAATTAATATAGGCATTGAAATGTTGCGAAGTCAGAAAGGGAATTTACCATATTTGCCAGGAGGTGACATATATGTCATCCAATGATGAACTGATATCTCGTGAAGAGGTACTAGCAGGTTTACCCGCCAGACGGGCTAATACACTACTATTTTTAATCGAAAGTCGAACCGCCCAGATAGCGGCGCGATCGCGTGTAGAGTTTTCATTAGCAGAACAATCTGCTAATGAGCGCGATTTGGCTTTCCTAGAGGCTTTTGCTTTAGGAAATTCGCCACCACTGCGTCCTACCATTCAGCAACTAGAACGCCATGCTAGTCAGTGGGCTTCTTTAGTACCAGAGAACCCCAGACTCAAAGCCGCGATCGCTCAAGCTCTGGGACAGAAGTATACTTTTACCTATCAAGCAGTACCTAATATTCGGGCAACTTTAGGTCTAGATGACAAAGCGGTGCAAACAGCTTACTCTCGTCTGTATAGAACGCAGCTATTAAACATATTTGCATCCAGCGTCACATTCATAGAAGAGTTCCGTTGGAGGTTGACAGACGTATCGCAAAAAATCGAATCTTTACCACCTTTTTGGCTAGCCTCATTACTTACAGTTTCTCTTGGTCTACCCCAAGCTTTTTTAGCCTTACCCATTGCTGTAGTTGATATTGGTCCATTACCGACTGTGGCCTTTTTGCTGATTATCGGTGTGATTAACATTGTGACTATGGCTTGTATGGCCGAGGCTTTTGGTCGTAGTAGCGACTTTCGTTATGGTCATACTTTTATCAAGCAATTAGTATCTAATTATTTAGGACAAGTCGGTTCATTTATACTTTCAATATCTGTTGGTATCCGGGTCTTTTTCATCGCTTTGGCTTGTTATATCGGTTTGTCAACGACAATGGCCAACTTTACCCAGATACCAGCAGCACTTTGGGCTGTATTGCTGTTTGCTGCGGGACTATATCTGCTATCGCGCA
This sequence comes from Nostoc sp. UHCC 0870, assembly GCF_022063185.1. NCBI lineage: Bacteria > Bacillati > Cyanobacteriota > Cyanophyceae > Nostocales > Nostocaceae > Nostoc > Nostoc sp. UHCC 0870. The sequence goes on from NZ_CP091913.1 coordinate 3,425,227, forward strand.
AATCCCTAAATTTCACAGTTTCGGTATTGGTATTACTAGCAGCAATCAATGTTGGTTTGCTGCTCATCCTTTCCCTGCTGGCATTACGCCATGTGCAGATGGAAAACCTATTATATGTCAACTTACCCTTTCTCAATGGTCAACCTTTCCAACCCTGGATACTACAAAGGGTTTTTGGTGTTGGTCTGATGCTTTACTTTGGACACGTCTATGTTGGTGAATGTGCTAAAATTGTCCTTCCCCGTGACCCTAGTGCCTCATCCCTAATTTGGGGTAGCGTAGCGGGAACTGCTTTTTTAACTGTAATTTTTTGCCTCTGGATCTTGGTTGTCAATGGAGCGATCGCACCTCAATTATTAGCCAAACAGTCAGGAACAGCCTTAGAACCACTAGCCGTTCAAGTTGGTTCTATCGTTCCAGTTTTAGGAACAGTTTTAGTTATCCTGCTGTTGGGAATGGCTTGGCTGCGTAGTTCCAGTCTCCTAGTCAACCTAGCAAAGGAGTGGATACCTGCCCCATCTCGTCCTATTTTGATGTTACCTCGTCAAGGGGGAACATTGAAATTTCACCCCCCTAGTAACTCTATTTGTGTTCCTTATATCGGTATCACTTATTTGGGAATTGTAGATGCTCAACCAAAGTTTCAAATAGATATTCAGTTAAAGGGTAACATCTACCATGTAGAGATTGCGGTGACGGAGCATTGGGAGATAAAAGAGTTATTTACTCAATTTCCCGACCTAGGCCAGTTTAATACCCAGTTGATGCTTGATATCCAGTCAGCTAACAATGATCGTGTATATCTGCGAATCACTTCAGCAATGAGCCTAGGTTACGAAGCTAATTTGAAAGTTGAACACAATCATACGACTTCTGAATACAAAAAGCAGACACCACGCTTCTGGGTAAAACTACTCAACCAGCGTCGCTTCTTATTATCCGTTAGCCCCTTATTCTTGGTCTTTGTGCTGACTGAGTGGCTATTCTTTGTGGGTACGCAATCCTTTACGAATATACTCGCGTTTGCTGGTGTACTTGGTAACTCCCTCGTAGGCGGCATTTTCCCAATTTTACTCTTGGTTTCTAGTCGACGAAAAGGTGAACTGATGCCCGGAGTAGTTTTTAAGATCCTCAATCATCCGCTTTTCAGTGCGGGTATATATAGTATCTTTTTAGGCATTCTGTTTGTTCACGGTTTATTCATCTGGCAAAATCCTCTGGCGCGAATCAGTGCCTTAAGCATTGCCTCATTATCACTCGGAGCAACTGTAGTGATGAAAATTTATGGTGCTTTTGCCTCCCGTGTGGTGGTAGAACTGCGAGAGGAGCAGCAACAAGGTGGGCATTCTGTCTTTACAATCACGGCTGGTGGACAACCAAAGATTGCACAGGTGCTATTGGGATATGCAGATGGTGAAGTACATCACCAAGCCGCAACGGTGGATATTCCTGTACTCTCATCTCTGCGTTATGCCATCTTTTGCCTACCAACCAAAGGAGAGAAAGAAATGAAAGTGTGGACACATGGGAGTAAATATGAAAATAAATCTAATAGTCTGCCTACATTGGTGGAAATTGAGAGTGGCAATAAAAAAATGCAGTTTGATTTAAAGTTATCCAGTGGCAAAGTTTTGCTACCCCTGATTAGTGATAACTGCTGGTTGAAGTTCACATTTCCAGAGCAATTGTCTCAGAAGGAGCGTAGCCTATCGCTTCCTTAAAAATAGCCGGAAATATGGACAAGGAAAACCCACAAACAATGATGAATTTCTGAATAAAAGGTGAATTATGGCACAAATTCTATCTGTTCATTCCTTCCGTGGTGGCACTGGTAAATCAAACACCATTGCTAATATTGCAGCTACTATGGCAATACAGGGAAAACGAGTGGCTATTGTTGATACTGACATTCAATCTCCTGGGATTCATGTAATTTTTGGTCTGAACGAAGACAAAATTACATATTCTCTCAATGATTACCTGTGGGGACGTTGTGAGATCAAAGATACTGCCTACGATGTTACGCATACTCTGATAACTGGACAGAACCATACAGATAAAATCAAGGGTAGTCTTTACTTAATTCCCTCTAGTATTAAAGCTGGCGAAATTTCCAGAATTATACGTGAAGGGTATGATGTAGTTAGACTTAACGATGGCTTTCAAGAAGTTATCGTTAGTCTCAATCTAGATTATCTATTCATTGATACTCATCCTGGTTTGAATGAAGAAACGCTAATTTCCATTGGGATTTCTAATATTCTGATCATTATTCTCCGCCCAGACCAGCAAGACTTCCAAGGAACTGCTGTCACCGTGGACGTAGCCCGCAAGCTGCGAGTGCCAAAAATGTTCCTCGTGATTAATAAGGCACTACCCAGCTTAAATTTTACCGACTTGCAACAACAGGTAGAAAACATCTACAACGTCCCTGTAGCTGGGATTTTACCCCTCTCTGAAGATATGGTGCAATTAGCTAGCAAAGATATTTTCTCTGTACAGTATCCTGAACATCCCATCAGCCAAGCGATTAGAAACATTTCTGCCCAAGTTGCTAAGATTGCTTAATGAAATACCTATGAATGACCAAAAAAACTTTCGCGCTAGTGTACTTGCTTCCTATGGTGCTAGTAGCTCAGAAATAAATGAGTTACTCGCATACAACCATAATGTTTTTCATCATCAGTTCAACCATCCGATTACATTTCCCTTACCACCTGAACCCCATTTAGCTATTTGGGAAGAGTACGCTGCTAAGGCAAACCTTGTTGGAGCATTTGCAGTTCTCCAGCAACACCTAGTACAATTTCAGTTCCCCATACTTGAGGGTATCAGTGAAACTCAAGCATATAGACGTGCTACCCGTAAGGGTGCGTCTGTCGATGACATGGTTGAGGCAACTGGTTTAGTCTTGCAGCAACCAGAGCAACTGCAATTAAGCATACATCCCAGTCTGGGCGGCAATATCCCGGTTTTAATACCTGCAAACCGGGAAGATTTTGTTTCTCTGGTACAAGCTCTCACAATGAAAAACGAACCCAAGCCAGTTCCCGCATCAATGGGAGCTTGTATTGTCAGTGGGTTCAACAATTGGGATAGAATTCGCCGCTATCGCCAACAATGGGAGTTGCAAAATCCGCTTAATTGTTCTGCAAGTAATTGGGTATTGGAGTTTCAACGCCTGACTCTGAAGAAAGAGCTTTATCAAGATAGATTCATCATTTTGAGTAATAGTCCTTATAGTAATATTGCAGCCAAAGAAATCGGTCTAGATAAATTTGTCTGGCAGCATTTATCCTTAACAATTCGGCTAGAACATGAATGTACTCACTATTTAACACATCGCTTGTTTAACTCAATGCGAAACAATGCCTTTGATGAACTTATTGCCGATTACAGAGGTATTGTAGCTGCAATTGGATATTATCGAGCCGATTGGTTTTTACGTTTTATTGGCTTAGAATCGTTTCCTGATTATCGAGAAGGAGGTAGATTGCAAAATTACCGGGGACAGCCGCCACTTTCTGATGGTGCTTTCAAAGTTCTCAAGTCATTGGTGAAGGTAGCAGCAGAAAATTTACAGCGTTTTCACACAGAGTATATTAATGATTTTAAAACTCCCAAATACCAACTTCGATTTTTAGTCGCTTTATCTTATTTAACATTAGAAGAATTAGCCGAGCCAGGATTCAAATTATGGATTCAACAAGCTTTGCAGAAATCATCTGCAACAGTGCTGAGTAACGTGTAGTGAGCCAAAATTACATAATTGTACTCGGTAAATGGAATAGAGAACTTGTCGTTCTAAATGAGGATAATTTTGTTATGACAGAAGTTTTACTGAAAGAATTGAGCAACAGTGATATCAATTGGATAGTTGCCAATAGTCGTCAGGAAGAATTATCACCTGATAGTGTACTAATTCCCGAAGGGGAAGCTGTCGATTATTTATATATTTTATTAGATGGAACATTAACAGTTAGGATTTCTCAATCTGAAAATAATCCTTTGAATCGAGCCTTTGCCGCTATTGATAGTAATGTTAATTCAGATTGGGAAATAGCTAGGTTTTCCAGAGGTGAAATAGTCGGAGAAATTCCCTTTGTAAATACTCGTCCAGATGTCACTACTATTAAGACTTTAGAGAAATCATTAGTGATGTCAATTCCTCAAGAAAAATTAGCCCCAAAATTGCAGCAAGATATTAGTTTTGCATCTCGCTTTTATCGAGCGATCGCAATTATGTTTCTAGACAGACTACAAAGGATCATCGGTCAGATTGGTCGGCGTAACCTGACACAAACTAAGTCTTTGAGAGATATGCTATTTGTGTTAGCCGAATTACATGATAGTGACATTGATTGGATCATGGCTTGTGGTGTTCCTGAAAAAATTCCTGCTGGTCAAATTATCATTTATGAAACCAGCCCTGTGGATGCGCTATATATTATCTTGAGTGGAAAAATGTCTCTGTCTATTTCTGAAGATGAGCGTAATCCCTTGGTTCGTGCTTTTGCAGCTATTGAAGGTAACGAAATTGTTAGTCGAGAGATAGCGAGGTTATCGAAAGGTGAAATCATAGGAGAAACACCCTTTGTTGATGGTCGTCTTTCTTCTACAACAGTTAAAGCTATGGAAGACTCTATTGTTTTGTCAATTCCTCGACAGAAATTAGCAGTCAAACTACAGCAGGATATAGGGTTTTCATCTCGTTTTTATCGAGTAGTTTCTATTCTAGCTGCTAATAGATTACAGGATATTGTGAGTAGAGTCAGTTATGGCAGAAGGGTTTATAGTCAAGGTCTATCACTGGGCAAAAATGTGGAATACGAAGATGAGTTAAATATCCATGTTTTAGATAAGATGGCATTGGCGGGAAAAAGATTTGATTGGATGATTGAGCGCATGAGTATGGCTTAAATGTGAACTGGTCAATTTCTGCACATAAATAAAACGTTTTTATTTGACGATCTACCTTATTCATGGGTGGTTATTGCTGAAAAATATTCATGTTTAAAACTGTATATTTTTTACAGTTAGTGGAGAAATATTCATCATATATATTTCTCCAAACTACGGGAATTACAGTCTTAAATATGAATATTATTAGGTATGTTATATATCTATTCTATACCCTGATTTATTCTGGTCTTCTTATCGGGACAGGTGGAGAAAATAATTTAGGTGCAGATACTCCCCAAGGTATATCCCATTTGTGGGGTTTCTTCAAAAGTTGTCAGTATGCAGAACTCTGTCGGGGTGGCTGTAATTGGACAGCACACGTTTTCTTTAATAAACGCGGTAATAATCCTTACGAACTATCAATCCAGGGTTATTGCCATGTGGGTAGCTGAGTTTTTTCAGTTACCCATTTTTTTTAGATGATTTCAATAAAATAGTGAGTTCCATCTAAATATTGTGCATTTGTTCAGGAATAACTTTTCTATAATCTTGGGTGTATACCAAAAAAAGTATCCCTCACTCAGCAATAATTTCATCATTATATTTAGACTGAAAACTTATTTATTAAAATGAGTACCAATGTTAGAGCAAAAACGTCGCCTATTTCGCCAAGAATCTGTAGAGCGTTTATCTTCTCCTGAAAGATTAGACCAACTAATGCAAGTAGTCAGTCCTAGAAGCTGGCTACCTCTTGTTGCTTTAGCCTCCTTAGTGGGAGTCGCTATTATCTGGAGTATTTATGGACGTGTTCCCATCACAATTGAAGGTCGAGGAGTATTAATTTATCCACGTAAAGTAGTGCCGCTACAATCGAAAAATTCAGGGCAATTAATGACTTTAAATTTTCAAGTTGGGGATGTTATTCAAAAAGGACAAGTACTAGCAACAATTGACCAAGCTGATCTCCGCCAGCAATTGCAACAGCAACGAGCTAAACTGGTGCAACTAGAGTCACAAGACCAAGCAGCCAACTCAATATTTAATCAGCGTCTAAAACAAGACGAACAGTCAACACAACAACAACGTCAATATCTCCAACAACGCATTCGAGAACTGCAAACTCTCACACCAATTCTGAAAACTAGAGATAATAGCTCTCTTGAGCAACAGCGTAAAAGCTTAAAACAAAACCTCCAACGCTTCCAAACTCTGAGTCCTGTTTTCCGACGCAGAATGGAAATCCGCCAACAGTTATTCCGCCAAGAAGGAGTATTTTCAGCCGATGAAGCTTTGCAAGCAGAACAGGAATATCTAGAGAATTTGCAAAATATTTCTGACATCGAAACCCAATTAAAAGCACTCGATGTGACAGAGGCTCAAAAACAAAAAGAATATAGTGAAAATATCTCGACAATCTCCGATTTACAAGCCCAATTAAAGAAACTAGATAGTGAACTTACCTCTCAAGCGCAACAAGACCTAGAAAATACGAATGTTCGCAAAAAAGAGATGCAGGAAGTTAAACGGGAGATAGCTAGACTGCAACTACAACTAGGCGATAATAGTAAAATTATTAGTCAATATAATGGCAGAGTCTTAGAAACTACTGTGGCATCTGGACAGGTGATTAATGTCGGTACTCGTCTGGCAAATATAGAAGTAGAAAATCCTAGTAGTAAGTTAGTTGGGTTAGCTTATTTTTCAGTTGCAGAGGGGAAAAAAATTCAGTCGGGAATGACAATTCAAATCACCCCGGAAACTGTGAAACGGGAACGCTTTGGTGGCATTGTTGGTAAAGTTACTAATATTTCCAATTTCCCCATTACCAAAGAAGCCGCAGCGAATGAAGTAGGTAATTCAGAAGTCGTGGAAGGTCTAGTTTCTCAAAAACAAGAAGGACTAATACAAATATTCTCTGATATAGAACAAGATTCTCAAACTTTCAGTGGTTATAAGTGGTCTTCTTCCAAGGGGCCACAGATGAAAATTTCTTCTGGAACTACTACCGTTGTGCGAGTTCAGGTCGAAGAACGCGCTCCTATCACCTTTGTACTACCTATCTTGAGGTCTTTCAGTGGTATCTACTAATTCTACCTTAGCCCCACCTTTTAATTTTTGGCAGTATGTGCAGAAATTACTGCCTACAAGAAGCAAGCGGGCAAAAACACCCACGCTTTTGCAAATGGAAGCTGTGGAATGTGGTGCAGCCGCTTTAGGAATTATCTTAGGTTACTTTGGTCGAATTGTTCCCTTGCCAGAATTGCGTCGAGAGTGCGGTGTTTCCCGTGATGGTAGTAAAGCATCTAATGTGTTGAAGGCTGCAAGAAATTATGGTCTTGATGCTAAGGGTTTTAAAAAGGAACTAGATAAACTACAAGAGCTAAATCCACCTTATATTATTTTTTGGGACTTTAACCACTTTTTAGTAGTAGAAGGATTTCGCAAACAGAGAGTTTATCTCAATGATCCCGCTACAGGCCCCCGGAGTATATCTTTGCAGGAATTTGACGAGGGTTATACTGGGGTAGTGCTGGTGATGGAACCAAGCCCAGAGTTCCAAAAAGGTGGACGCAAACCTAGCATGATGGGATCTTTGTGGGAGCGGCTACAAGGGTCAACAAGTGCGTTAGTTTACTGCATAGTGGCGGGATTTTGCTTAACTCTGGTGGGAATTGCTGTACCAGTATTCAGCCAAATATTTGTAGATGAAATCCTGGTAGAGCAAAGATTAGATTGGCTAAATCCTTTACTTGTAGGAATGGCGATCGCAGCTGTATTGCAAGGGTGTCTAACGCTACTGCGCCTGCGATATCTGCGCCGCTTAAACATCAAATTGTCTGTGGGAATGTCCAGTCGCTTTCTCTGGCATATGCTGCGCCTACCGGTGGGGTTTTATGCCCAACGTTTTGCCGGAGAAATCACCAGTCGCATCAGTCTCAATGACCAAGTTGCTAATGTGCTTTCAGGACAGTTGACAACGACAATCATTGATGCAGTCATGGTAATTTTCTATGCCATCATCATGTTTCAATATGATTGGCTGCTGACCTTGATTGTGATTAGTTTAGCGATCGCCAACATTGTAACTTTACGCTTAGTATCCCGTCAGCGTGTAGACCTCAATCAAAAGTTGATGCTAGATTTCGGCAAAGCTGAAGGGGTTTCTATTGCGGCTCTCCAAGGCATAGAAACCCTTAAAGCATCAGGCTTAGAGTCCGATTTCTTTTCTCGCTGGTCAGGCTACCATACGAAGGCGATCAATAGCCAACAGCAAATGGATGTCACCAATCAATTATTTTCCATCCTACCCACACTCTTACAAGCGATTTCTGCGATGTTATTGTTAGTGATTGGTGGTTTACGAGTGATGGATGGCCATCTTAGCATCGGGATGCTTGTAGCTTTTCAAGGTTTGGTAGGAAGTTTTGAAGCACCTGTGAGCAGTTTACTCAACTTTGGTAGTACCCTGCAAGAATTAGAGGGTAATTTGATTCGCCTAGATGATGTCCTAGATAACCCAACTGATACCTCAATAGCACAGCGCAACTTGGCTGAAGACCTAGAAAACCAGGAAAATGTTACCCTACTTTCTTCCTCTACCGCTTTACCAAGATTGCAGGGATATGTAGAGTTACGTAATCTCACCTTTGGTTATAGCCGCCTAGACCCTCCCTTGATTGAAAATTTTCACCTCTCACTAAAACCCGGACAGAGAGTGGCTTTGGTCGGCGGTAGTGGCTCTGGTAAGTCTACCATTGCCAAACTTATAAGCGGACTCTATCAACCTTGGGCGGGAGAAATTCTTTTTGATGATCAATTAAGAGAACAGATTCCCCACCAACTACTAACTAACTCTGTGGCCATGGTAGAACAGGATATTCTGTTATTTGGTGGCACAGTTAGGGACAATTTGACTCTTTGGGATCACACCGTATCCGATAAAAACTTACAGCGTGCTTGTCAGGATGCAGCTATTGATGATGTCATCCTCTCCATGAATGGGGGATATGATGCAGAACTGATGGAAGGTGCGGCTAATTTAAGTGGTGGTCAACGACAACGGTTGGAAATTGCCCGTGCTTTGGTCAATAATCCCTCAATACTTGTCATGGATGAAGCCACCAGTGCTTTAGATGCAGAGACAGAAAGAATTATTGACCAAAATCTCCGGCGGCGGGGATGCACCTGCATTATTGTGGCGCACCGATTAAGCACTATTCGGGATTGCGATGAGATTATCGTCCTAGAACGAGGCAAGGTAGTACAACGAGGTAGTCACCAACAGTTGTGGCAAGTTGAAGGTGTGTACTCGCGCTTAATCCGCACAGAAGGGGAAGCCTTGGAGGAGGAATAAAGATGCAGCAAAAAAGAGAGCATCAATTGTCAATACATGGTCAAACTTATATCTTTCAAGGTAATCAGCCGATCCTACTAGATGACCCCTCTAAGGTGTGGGTGATTCAATCTGGCTCTGTGGCATTATTTGCCGTTACAGTTAAAGATGGTGCGATCGCCGGAACTCGCCGTTATTTATCTAGTATCACTCAAGGACAGGCCTTATTCGGCACTAAAACTATTAATCACCAACAGCAAATTTTAGCTGTGCCGATGGGGGAAGTTGAATTACTACAACTACATCAAGAATGTTTTCGGGAGTTAGTTGCTAATGCAGATTCGAGACCAGTTGAGTGGGTAGATACTTGGCTGTTGCAACTGGGTAGTGTGTTATCTGGGGAAAATATCCCAGAAATTCAGGTGAAATCTAGAGGTGAAACCCGGTTTTCTCTGTTGAATGGTCAAACCTTCCAAGGGGAAACAGAGGTCTATTGGGTAGAAATTAAGCAAGGGACTGTCCGCCTCTTGGGGTTGCCAGAACTGACGCTGACAGATGCAACGGGATATTTTCCCCTGACTGACAAAATGTGGTTAGAAGCTGTTGAGGGGGTTCAATTAACCATCCAAACAACTAGCCAATTTTGGCACTCAGATCACCTCTTGGCTGGGTTGTCTGGGATGCACATTCAATTACTGCAATGTGTTGACTTTTTCGACCGACAAGAAGCAGAAGCAGAAATGATGCGATTGCGCGATCGCCAGCGTCTGAATCGTCAGGTGACATCTCAGGCATTGGGAGAGTTAGCATCTACATTGAGTCCTCAAGATGGTAACTTTTTCTTAGAAGGTACACCCCTGTTAGTGGCGGCTGGGGCTGTGGGAAAAGCTTTAGGGGTGAAAATTTGTCCTCCAGCCCGCTCAGAAAACCTCAAACGAGTTAAAGAGCCATTAGAGGCGATCGTCCGGGCTTCTCGCCTGCGGATGCGGCGAGTTTTATTACGGGACAACTGGTGGGAAAAGGATTGTGGCCCAATAGTAGCCTATACGGAGGCAGACAATCGACCAGTCGCACTCTTACCAATTTCGACTAATTCCTATGAACTCTTTGATCCAATTGGGCAAACCCGCATCAAAGTCAATGAACTGGTAGCTGAAACACTTTCTCCCGTCGCCTATGTGTTTTATCGGTCTTTTCCCGATCAGGTACTCAATACTTATAATGTGATTCTGTTTGCCCTCAAAGGACGTAGGCTAGATATTCTCGTCACCTTATTGACGGGTATTGCTGTCACACTTTTAGGGATGATCACACCCCAAGCTACCGCCATTATCATGGATAATGCCATTCCCGATAGCGATCGCGGCTTATTGCTGCAAATCGGCATGGGGCTACTAGTTGCGGCATTGGGTACAGTTTTATTTCAGCTAGCCCAGGGTTTTGCCCTTTTACGCATCGAAACAGCCGCCGCCACAGCGACAGAAGTTGCTGTATGGGATCGGCTGATGAATTTACCTGTATCCTTTTTTCGCCAGTATACAACTGGGGATCTCCACTCACGAGCATCATCTGTGGGTGAAATTAGTCGAGAACTCAGTGCTAACACGATCATCCAACTGATTACCAGTTTCTTTGCATTGTTTTATTTGGGGCAATTATTTAATTACAACTTTCAATTAGCCTTACTTGCAGTTGCAGTGGCGATCGTCACCGGCGCAGTTACTATAATTTCTGGTATTATCCTCGTTGGTAAAGTGCGTCCCCTACTGGAATTACAAGGCAATATTTTTGGACAGACAGTACAAATAATTAACGGGATTTCCAAGCTGCATATTGCTGGAGCAGAAGAACGCGCCTTCGCCACTTGGGGTAAAGACTACACTCGCCAACTCAAACTTACCCTCAGTACACAACAAGTAGAAGATGTTGTAGTTCTTTTCAATACAGTGATGCCTATATTGACCTCTGGAATCCTTTTCTGGCTGACTATCAACCAGTTTAAAGAAGCTCAGACTTCAGGAACTATGGTAATCACCATTGGTACTTTCTTGGCGTTCAACGCAGCTTTTGAACAATTTGTAGGCGGAACAACAAATCTGAGTAACATAGTCACAGATATTGTGCAAATTACTCCACACTGGAAACGCACTCAGCCAATATTGCAAGCCATACCAGAAGTAGATTTGAGTAAAGCTGATCCAGGAAAACTCATCGGCAAAATTGTCATAGACCATATTATGTTCCGCTACCGCAGTGACGGGCCACTGACACTAGATGATGTAAGTATCACCGCACAACCAGGGGAATTCATCGCCCTTGTAGGCGGTTCTGGAAGCGGTAAATCCACAATCTTCCGATTATTGCTGGGGTTTGAAACTCCTGAAAGTGGCAGCATCTACTACGATGGTCAAGACTTATCTGGGTTAGATGTAGAAGCTGTACGCCGACAGTTAGGTGTCGTCTTACAAAATGGTCGCCTGAATGCAGGCTCTATTTTTGAAAATATCGCCGGTGGTGCAAATATTACCTTTGATGAAGCTTGGGAAGCAGCTCGGATGTCTGGCTTCGCTGATGATGTAGCCGCCATGCCAATGGAAATGCACACGGTAGTTAGTGAAGGAGGTGGTAATCTTTCGGGAGGACAACGCCAACGCTTGCTCATCGCTCGCGCTTTAGTATTAAAACCCCGCATTCTTTTATTTGATGAAGCAACCAGCGCACTTGATAACAGAACTCAAGCAATTGTTAGTGAGAGTCTAGATAAAATGCAGGTGACTAGGATAGTAATTGCTCACAGACTTAGCACCATTCGTAATGCTCATCGCATCTATGTACTCCAAGCAGGACGAATTGTGCAGCAGGGAAGTTTTCGTGAACTAGCTGCTGTTGAGGGGCTATTCGCTCAACTAATGGCTCGCCAAATGGCTTAGTAATATAGCGTTTCCTAATCTGGTGAGGTACTGAGTACACCACTAATAAAATTGGGCAATCTCCGCGCCCCTCTGCGTTTTTCTCTGCGCCCCTCTGCGTTTAAAAACATTAGTTATGTACCTCACTTAACTAGGAATCGCTATAAGCTAATTCACTGACAGATGCAATTTTTGCTCAACAACACAACTAATCAACAATAACCATAGAGGTGCAAAATGAAAATTCAAATGATTGGTCATGCTTCCATATTTGTAGAAACACAAGATTGTAAAATAATGATGGACCCAGTGCTTTGGGATGAATTTTGTGAAGTGACCACAAGTATATGCCCTCAGCGCGAAGTTATTTACGACCAAATTCCTGAGTATGATGTATTAGTCATTTCCCACAGACATTTAGATCATTTTGATATTCGTTCTCTTGCTTATCTGCCTAAAAATGTTGATGTTTTTATTCCTAAAGATAAGTTAGTAGAAAATTCTCTCCGTCAATTAGGATATTCTCGAATCTACACCTTAAGCGATTCTAGTGAAGTTACTATTGGCTCTACTACTCTCATTGCTACCCGTTCAGAAAATCGTGTACCTGAGTATGGAATGATATTTGCTGATCCATCGGGAGTTTTTTGGAATCAAGTAGACTCAGAAGTAAATGCAAAAACAATTAATTTTGTCAAATCTCGTTACCCAACAATAGATTTTTTGTTGGCAAGCTGGCAACCTATGTTAGAAACCGAATATCAATATAACCAAAGCCTATCATTTCCTTTTCCAGGTTATAGCCATATTCTTCAACTTATCGGTTTGATTAAACCAAAGTCAATTTCTCCTGGTGCAAATGGGTTCAAATTTATAGATGGTTCAGCATGGTTAAATAAAGTCGTATTTCCCGTCACTCAAGAACAATTTTGTAGAGACATAGAGAAAGTTTGCCCAGCAACAGAAAATATATTCGCTCTTCAGCCAGGAGATATTTGTGAAATTCAAAATGGCACATCAACCTACCTAGCTGGGAAGTCACAATTTGTCAAAACAGTGAAAAATGATAGAGAAATATTATATTTCTCGCCTGTAACTGCAAATGGTGAATTAATTGATAGAAATCCAAATAATTATGATATTTCTGAAATGAAACAAACAATCGAAGAAGAAGTTTGTGTCAATTTAGAAAAATTCTTCATGGAACATAAGAATGATCTATTTGCAGAATATTTTCACTGGGAAGTTAGATATCAAATAGAAATAGTATTCCCCGATAGTTCTCAAAAATGGTATTTTGACTTCACTGAAGATCCTATTCAATGCAGAACAGGGTCGAATCCTTTAGCTAATGTGTTTAATATCATTACAGCTTCAAGTTTCTATGGAGTTTTAAAATCTGATAAAACTTGGGATTATCCTGGCACTGGGGGCTATTTACGAGCATTTGAAAAATTATATATAGCTAGCACTCACGGTACTATGCGCCCCGATATTAAATCAATAAATTTTTCTCCTTTAGCTTTAAAATATCCCTATAAAACAGTTTTTGAAAATTTCTTGTGTAAAGAAGCAGAGAAATGGGCTAAAAAATATGAAAATAAACAGATTCCTAGTGAGAATAAAACCAGAATGATGAAGTTCGGAAATAATCTAATTCGGGTGTATCCTCAAAATATCCAAGAGCATCAATTGATAACAGCCAGTACCTAAAATATTGCACTAGGTTACAGCCGATTTATCGCTAAATTATTGCTATAAAATGTAGGTAGGGCTGACGTAAGGAAAACCCGCATCCTGTGTCCAACTCCAAAGCCCTTCCTATAATCTTTCTACTCTTTAAGCAAACCACAATTACTTTTACAAAAGAAATAATTGATGAACACAACAAAAAACACCATCAAAACCATTATCACAGAAGAACATTCTTCTCAACTCCATGTCTGGCATCAATTAGGCTGGAAAAATATCACTCTCATTTATTTAGATGAACACTTAGATTTTCAATATATTAGTAAAAATCGTATAGAAGCACTGAAAAAATGCCAAACTTCAGCAGAAATTGCTCAATTAGAAAAACCTTATCACATATTACCTGATCAGGGATATAGTTATGGAATCGAAGATTTTCTTTTTGCGGCTCATCGTTTGGGCATAATTGAACACCTCATTTGGGTAACTCTAACGCCAAAAAATCAACTACCAAATTCCATTAACTACATTCGGAAGTTACGTAGTTTTTTGCAAAATCATGATGGGTTTGAAATCAGTGATCTGACAAGTATTAAAATTACAGGCAATACAGTAACAACGAAAATATTGGGATTAAATCTAACGATATGTGGATATGAAGATTTAAAAAATTTAACCTTTCCCTCCAACACTTTTATTGATATCGATATTGATTATTTTATTGGATTGCCTGAAGATTATCCGTTAGCAGATCCAAAAAATATTTTTGACTGTTTAAAATCTCTTCCCATTAATTATGATACTGTCACTTTCACGCGCTCTGTGAATAGTGGTTATATGCCTCTACGTTACCGTTTTATTGCCGATTACTTAGCGGCTCTTTGGCGTAATGATCTTCGTGAAATAGAACACTATCAACACTTATATACTCTTGATCAACAAGCACGAAATAATCAAATTGAACTAGCCAAGAAAGGTTGTCTCCAAGAATTGCGAATAATACCAAACTGTGCTGCTACTTATTACCTACTGAGTCTTTGCGAATCTGAACCTCAAAAGGCTGCTAATTATGAACGAATTGCAGGAGAACTTTGCCCTAGTTATCGTTATAGTGTGCTTCGTTCAGCTAATGTGATTATTAGTCGTGAATTTCAATATGATACTAATACAATCAAATTATTAGAAGAGAAATTAATGTTAACTGAAACAGATGTAGAAGAGAAACGTTTAACTCACTACACTCTAGGAATTTTATATAGTATCAAATCGGCAAAGGAAGAAAGTATTAAACATTATAGATATTGCCAAGAAGTTCAACCGGGAAATTATCCTGAATTAAGCTTTAACATAGGTCTTATTTTTATGAAAGATAATGATTACGAAACAGCAATAAGCTTTTTTGAGCAGGCATTAGCTGATGAATCAACAAAAGCTAAAGCACATAAAATGCTTGGAAAAATTTATCTGGAACAGGGCAAATATGATTTAGCACAAGAGAATCTGAGATTAGCTACAGAAACTATACCCACTGATGAGCAACCTATGAAACTATTAGCTAAACTATACAAAATAATAGGAGATCAAGCAAGATACGATCATCAAATACTAAAATACTATCAGATGAAATTACTGTTTCAGAGATTCATATAGGAATAAATACTTTATATTAATAATCCTTGAAGATATTAATATTGTATTAGAAAAAAGATGTTAGTTTCTAGTAAATTTAGCTTGCTTTTTCTGTAATACAGCCCTTGATATATCTTATTTCTAATAAATGATAAATTGCCATGAATACCTGTACATTAGAAAATTATCTTCAGGTTGTTGTACCTCACCTTTCACCTGAATTAGTTTCTCCCGAAGCTTTGTTTAATATCCAGCCAATAGCAAAAATTTTCCCTCCCTCATCAGAGGGGTTATTTGAGTTTCGGCTGGGTGCGAATAACTCCAAAGTAGATTTTTCAGTTCTCGCCACAGATTTGACTGGAAGTAATAATAGTATTGGAGAAATCAATTCGGTTGTGAATTTGTCGAATATAATGATTACTAATCCTATATGGAGACGTATTCAGGATTTTTGCTCTATTTGTTGTCAGCCTAATTCCCTATTATCGAGCAATGCAGAAAATATTTGGCTGGAATTTGACCTTGATGAACCGTCAGATAATTTACCAATTCCTAGCCTATTTTTAGGACTAAAAGAATGGGATTTGGAAAAACCTGACACACAAATCTCTAAGATTATTGATGAACAAAGGCAAACTATAAAAACGGCTTTGCAGATATTATTTGCAGATAATTTTTCACCTTTAATTGAAAACAATCTAAATTTTTGTGTAAATTCTTTACCGCCTGGCTCTCAGGTGCTTTATGTAGGAGCTATGTTTTCCCGCCAGTTAGATGCTGTGAGAGTGAATATTGCCGGGATTCCTATTGACGCGCTTGAAGATTACCTGACTCAAATTGGTTGGACATATTCAGTCAAACCTCTCAAAGAAATAATTCAATTACTTACTAAGTTTGTAGATGCCGTAATTTTGAATCTCGATATAGGAACTAGTGTTTTTCCAAAGATAGGACTAGAGTGTCTATTCGCAAAGAAAAATCCGCGATTTGAACCTAAATGGCAATTACTTTTAGATTGTTTAGTAGAACAGGAATTATGTACCCCAGAAAAACATAATGCACTTCTGAATTGGTCTGGATACTCTGACAATAAGTCTCATCCAGATTTATGGCCAGATAATTTGAGTAATGTGTCTCACTTCCTTGGTTCAAGATGGTATAGCATTTGTTTTAGAAATTTGAACCATATAAAAATAGTCTATCATCCAGATGGTAATTTAGAGGCAAAAGCATATTTAGCGTTTGGACATAAGTTTGTCTATAAGCAATAGTTCCTATATATTTGATTGATGAAAATATGGCTCTTGCGTTGCTTTTATGGTAGGGCATTAAAATAGCCATTTTATAGAAAGGCTCAAAAATTTAAAATCCAGTCATAGTAAGGAATATAGGCTCTGATTAGATTTTATTTATTATTCTGCTCCATAAAAAGAACTGAAGAGCAATTTTCTCCTCATTAAATAAAAAAGTATATATCTACAAAATGTGTATTTTGATCAAATAATTGTGCATTTTGATGATTTATAGAACCACTGTATTATATGGTTATGGCTCAGACAAGCAGGGATGAATCATCTACTAAAAACTTCATTTAGCCATACTAAAAAATGGTCAGCCAACAGCAGACTTAAATAAGAATTGCAACTACATTTTTTAGTATAAGACCAGATTGAAGAACTATTTTTAACAATTGATGATTTACCAATGTATATAGTCTAAGCCAATACGCACTCTATCTATATGCTTAATAAATTGGTTAACTCCTAAAAAATGTAGTTAACCAAGTTAACTAGGCATGATTAGATTCGCTGAGATGTTCTAAAAAAACAACTATTCAATTAAGGAGCAATTTCATGTCAGGACAACAATTTTCCCGGGAAGAATTTAACACAAGGATTGCTACTAAAGCATGGCAAGATCCTGCATTCAGACAAGAGTTATTATCTAATCCTAGAGCAGTTATAGCTAGAGAATTAGGAACTACTCTGCCTGATAACTTGCAGGTTCATGTATGTGAAGAAAATGACAACAACGTATATCTAGTGATTCCACCCGTACCAAGTGTGGAAGAAGAACTAAGCGAGGAAGCATTAGAGCAAGTTGCTGGTGGTTATGTAGCGAGTAGGAAGAAAAATACGTTCTACTTTTTAACCTTGTACGGAGTTGTTGATCATCAAAATCTTGGTTAATTTTGTTGAGACTACCCAAATAAAAGCTGACGAATGAGTGAAAATCACGATAGATTTTCGTGAGGAATTTCAACAATATTAATTGCACAATCGATTAAGAGGAGAATGTAAGCTCAACTATAGTCTGATGTTTACATTCTTCTTTACCTATAAGTAATTGTGCATTCCACTCTGGTGTTCAAATTACCATAACAAGTTAAAACTTTATAATAGTTAATACAATCCCCCATGTTTATGCAAACTCAAGAACTAAATCATCAGGTAGAAGCAGAACTTATTTCTCCACCTTTCGATATCACAGAATACTATATAGATAATCATGCTATTTTCACAACAATCGATCAAATCGACCAAAAATTACTAGCTAAATTTAGTCAAGTCAAGCGGTTTAAAGAACTTTGGCAAATGGATGTGCAATTTCGTCAACAAGTTTCTACACATCCTCATCATGCTTTTGTGCGCCACGGTTTAAAACTACATCCTGAAGATGTCAGACCAATATGGGATGAAGATTGCAATAGCAAGTGGGAACAAGGAATATTAGAGTTTCCACTTTTGAAAATGAGTAATGAGTTCTTTGCAAGGCTGGACTATATAACAAATCTCCATTTAAAGACTGCTCCCAATAATATTTATATTCAACAATGGCGAGAGAGGCAAATTGCACGTACTGCCAGTCAATTTCAACCATTAGTTAACCAAATTGTTGTTCACGCTCCAGTTTCTTTTGAACTTTGCAAGGGTTGTTCAGTAGGATGCCGATTCTGTGGTGTATCAGCACCCCCTCTCACTGAGATATTCTTCTACACTCCCGAAAATGCCAAATTGTGGCGTGAAGTATTAGAAGTGATGACAGGCTTTTTGGGAACTGCGGCCGGGAATGGCTTTTGCTATTGGGCCACTGATCCCTTAGACAACCCAGACTATGAAAAGTTTTGTCTTGATTTTCATGCTATTACGGGATTTTTCCCCCAGACTACAACCAGTCAACCGTTAAAGTATCCAGACCGTCTACGCTCGATTTTAAAACTCTCAAGAGAGAGAAATGGTATCTGCAATCGTTTCTCAATTCTCTCTTTAAAGATGTTTGAGAAAGTACATACAGAATTTAGTGCTGAAGAACTATTGAAAGTACAACTACTGTACTTGAATGATGAGGCAGAAAATGCTCATAAAGCTCATGCAGGCAGACAGCGAGAAGCAAACCTCCAAAAAAGTCAAGGAGATGAAGAACCTCATGTACAAGGAACAATTGCTTGTGTATCAGGATTTTTATTTAATATGGTGGAGCGCAGCGTCAAGCTGATTAGCCCTTGTAATGCCAATGAACGATGGCCATTAGGTTATATAGTCTATGATCAAGGAACTTTCGTAGATGCTGATGACCTGAAGAGTTTGATTGAGCGAATGATTCGGGATAATATGCCACAGACAGTGAGACTAGGCGATGTGTTGCGCTTTCGTCCTGATCTGAAGTATGAAGCGCTTGTTGATGGCTTTCAACTTTCTACTCACGTTAAAACCTTCAAGTTCCGCCATGATTCTTTGTGGAAACAGTTAGGGGTTTTAATTCATCAAGGTAATCACACAACCGCAGAGATTACCCAATTTTTTACTAACAAAGGTGTGTTATCAACACAAACATCTTACTATCTCAATCTTTTATTTGAGCGTGGAGTTTTAGACTCTGAGCCTCAAATTTAGAAGGTGTTTGAAAATTGTCAAAATCTCAAAAGCTACAGTCTACACTAAGCCTGATGATATATTTTTCTATGATGATGCAAACTGAAGAATTACAACAGGAAATAATTACGCCTCCTTTTAATATTAAAGAATTTTGCTTAGATTATCATGATAGTTTTGCAACTATCGATCAGGTTGATCCAAAATTACTAGCTAAATTTAGTCAAGTCAAGCGGTTTCAGGAACGTTGGGAAGCAGATGGTAAATTTCGGGAACAAGTTGTTCAAGATCCCTACAGTGCGTTTTTCCGTTACGGCTTGAAGCTAAATCCTGAAGATGTGAGACTTAAATGGGATACAAGTTGTAAAGATATTTTACAGTTTCCACTACTGAAACTAAGTCAGGGCTTTTTCGATCGCCTAGATAAAGTCACAGACATCGATTCTGAGGTGAGTGATTCCCATATTCGTGCGTGGCGGGAACGACAAATTGCACGCACTTCTAGCCAATTTAATTTAGCTTTTCACAAAGTAATTCAGCACATTCCAGTTTCTTTTGAACTGAGCAAGGGTTGTTCTGTGGGATGTCGGTTTTGTGCTGTATCAGCACTGAAATTTAGTGATATTTTTTTATATACTCCCGAAAATGCCAAATTATGGCGCGGAGTGTTAGAAGTCATGACAGGCTTTTTGGGAACTGCGGCCGGGAATGGCTTTTGCTATTGGGCGACTGATCCCTTAGACAACCCAGACTATGACAAGTTTTGTCTTGATTTTTACGCCATTACGGGATCTCTCCCTCAAATGACAACGGCTCAACCCCTAAAAAATATAGAGCAAACACGCGCGATTTTAAAACTCTCAAGAGAAAAAAATGCTATTTGCAATCGCTTCTCAATTCTGTCTTTGAAGATGTTAGAGAAAGTTCATCAAGAGTTTAGCGATGAAGAACTGCTGAATGTACAAATGAATTTTTTGAATGATGAGGCAGAAAATTCTGTCAAAGCTCATGCAGGACGACAGCGAGAAGCAAACCTTAAAAAAGGTCAAGGAGATGAAGAATCTCATAGACAAGGGACAATTGCTTGTGTTTCAGGATTTTTATTCAATATGGTGGAGCGCAGTGTCAAGTTGATTAGCCCATGTAATGCTGATGAACGCTGGCCATTAGGTTATATGGTCTATGATCAAGGAACTTTCGTAGATCCTGATGATCTCAAGATTTTGATTGAAAGGATGATTCAGGATCATATGCCACGGATGCTAAGGCCTAGTGACTTGATATGCTTCCGTCGGGATCTCAATTATCAAACTCTGGTAGATGGTTTCCAACTCTCAACTCGCATCAAAACTTTTAAATTCCACCATGACTCTTTATGGAAAGAGTTAGGTGCTTTAATTCACCAAGGTCAGTATACCACCGCAGAGATTACGCAGTTGTTAGCTCTTAAAGGAGTGACATCAGCAAACATATCTTTTTATCTCAATGTTTTGTTTGAGCGTGGAGTTTTAGATTTTGAACCTCAACCTCAAGAGGGATAAGTTAATTGTAGTGAGCAGTAAGCGATACATATCTTTGCTCTCATACAAGGATTGATGTTATTTATACACTCGCCTTTGCAGGAGAAATCTCCTGCAATTTTGATAGGTAAATCTCAATTAATTGGGTAGCGATCGCCCACTCCTTCAGACTGCTCACTAGCTAATGATAATCGGAAAGATTGGGCATGGAAACTAAATATAATTGGTCTGACACACAAAATAATAGCAAAATCGTCAATTCCACCAATACTAAGTTTGACGATTTTAGCCATACAGGAATACCACAACGTCTGCATTACTTTTTTGAAAATCGATGTGATATTGACCCTGATGCTGTGGCTTTGCTCTGCGATACTGAGTTGATCACATATGGAGAGCTTGATATCCGAGCCAATAAGTTAGCTAATTACTTAGTAAATGAGGGTATCAATCAAGGTGACAGAATTGGTATTCTGCTGGAACGCTCAATTAATACCTATGTAACATTGCTGGCTATACTCAAGAGTGGCGCAGCTTTTATACCTCTAGATGCGTCTTTTCCTCAAGATAGAATCGCTTTCATTGCGGAAAACGCATCCCTTGATTTGGTTGTAAGTAGCACACAATTGAGTAATCTAACGGCGGGGGTTTGCTGTCGAGTGTTGATGCTGGATGCTGTAGCAACAGATATTGCAGCCCAGCCCAAGGGGCGAATTGCACTGTCAGACCAAGAAGACGAACTCTGTTACATTATCTACACTTCAGGCTCGACTGGCCGACCCAAAGGTGTGGCTGTCAACCATTCCAATATATGCAGTTTTATTTCCATCTGTACACCGATCTATGGTGTGAAAAGTTGCGATCGCGTTTATCAGGGTATAATCATTGCCTTTGATTTCTCTATTGAGGAGATTTGGCCTACCTTCGCTGTGGGAGCTACCCTCGTTGTCGGCCCTACTGATCATCGCAAAATCGGTTCAGACTTAGCTGATTTCTTGATTGAGCAGCAGGTGACAATACTGTACTGCGTCCCCACCCTACTAGCAACGGTAGATAAGGATGTACCTGCAATACATACATTGATAGTTGGTGGAGAAGCCTGTCCCCAGGATCTAGTCAAGCGTTGGAGTATTGGGGGACGGCGGATGCTAAATACCTACGGGCCAACGGAGACAACGGTTACTGCTCTCTGGACTGAATTAATTCCAGACAAACCTGTAACTATTGGTAAACCCCTACCATATTATAGTGTTTATATCTTAGATGAGGATCTGCGGGAAGTAGCACTAGGTGAGATTGGGGAAATCTGCATAGGTGGAATTGGTGTCACCCCAGGTTATGTTAACCTCCCAGAAAAAACCGCCACTAAGTTTATCCCTAATCCCTTTGTGTCCAGTGAGAAGGAAGAAAAACTATATCGTAGTGGTGATCTTGGTCGGATTACGCCAGATGGTGAAATAGAATATCTAGGGCGCATTGACCATCAAGTGAAGATACGGGGTTATCGCATTGAATTGACAGGAATTGAGGCTGTTTTACTAGAGAATCAGGAAGTTGAGAATGCTATTGTCTCCCTGATATCTATTAACGATACAGATAAAGAATTAGTAGCTTATATCACATTGCATATTCCTGTCAGTGACTCTGAGGCTCTGAAACATCGCCTGTACACATTACTCAGTAGCCGTCTGCCTAACTACATGGTGCCAGCATTCATCGAGATTTTGGATGCAATTCCCACACTACCCAATGGTAAAGCCGACCGTTCTCAGCTACCTGCACCAACCACTAAACGACTCCGGCAAAACTCTGGTCAATATGTACCACCAGCCACACAACTTGAGCAAGAACTAGCTAATGCTTGGGGTAATGTTTTTGGGAATAACGATATTTCAGTAGAAGAAGACTTCTTTGAGGATCTAGGTGGTCATTCCCTCTTTGCTGCGCGCATCATCTCTAATTTAAGACAAAAACCAGAATTACAGTATCTTTCCATTGCTGATCTGTATGCTCATACAACTATCCGCACTTTAGCAAACCACATTGAGAGCATCCAAGAAAAACATAAGCAGTCTGCTTCACAAGTATCTACCAAGTCGCATCCTCGTACAGTCCGACATCATAGCAACCTGCGAGTGTGGTTTTGTGGGAGTTTACAAATAGTAATGCTCTATCTCCTATTTACTGTTTTTGGACTCCCATTCATATTGCTGTTAGGAGACTTTCATCAATGGACATCACCACTTCAGGTATGTACTGAAGTTATCCTGTTTTCAATTACTTGGTTAGTTACTAGCTTGATGCTGCCAATCATTGCTAAATGGCTACTCATTGGTAAGTTCCGTCCTGGTCGCTATCCGTTATGGGGTTGGTATTATTGTCGTTGGT
This sequence comes from Nostoc sp. UHCC 0870, assembly GCF_022063185.1. Taxonomy (NCBI): domain Bacteria; kingdom Bacillati; phylum Cyanobacteriota; class Cyanophyceae; order Nostocales; family Nostocaceae; genus Nostoc; species Nostoc sp. UHCC 0870. The sequence goes on from NZ_CP091913.1 coordinate 3,448,472, forward strand.
GGTTAGTCAGAAAGATTATCGATATAGCTCCACTCGATTATCTAGCAGGTTCGCCTCTGATGCCCTTATATATGCGATTGTTGGGTGGAGACATCGGTGAAGGATGCCATATCGGGACTAGAGACCTACACACACCGGATTTGATCACAATTGGGGACGGAGTTAGCATTGGCTACGGGGTTCAAGTACAGCCTTTTATTGTTGAGGATGGATGGTTATATCAAGCACCCATCCAGATTGGTAATAATAGCTTTATTGGGACTAACTCAGTAGTCATGCTTGGTAGTAATGTTGGTCGGGGAGTGCAGTTAGCTGAACAGTCTTTGGTGGCGCAAAACCAAGTGATTCCAGATTATCAGGCTTGGTCTGGATCTCCCTCTGGACAAACTACTGAGGTTGATCAGATGTTGACCGAAATGACCTATCGGAAAACACCCTCTGACCATTGGTCGCCGATGCTCTGGCTAGGTTTTATCGGGGGATTTCTTCTCCTTTGGACTCTACCTTCGATGATCTTCACCCCAGGACTCGTATTTGAGTATTTTGTATCCCAAGGGCAATTCCTCAATGGCCTTGTGTATACACCCATTGCAGGTCTATTGTACACACTTACGGCTTGTACTTTGGTCGCCCTTGGTAAGTGGTTGGTGATGCCAAATACTCGCCCTGGCATTTTTCCAGAGCAGTCTGGTTTTGGTGTCCGCAAGTGGCTAGCAGACAAGCTCATGTTTGTGAGTTTGGCATTTACTAACACACTCTACGCTACGCTTTATACTATGCCTTGGCTGCGTCTGTTGGGAGCAAAAGTTGGGTCTAGATCAGAAGTTTCGACAGTATCACAGATTGATCCAGACTTGCTGACACTGGGTAGTGAAAGTTTTGTGGCTGACTTTGCTACAATTGGCGCAGCTAAATATTACAACGGTTTTGTGGCCTTGGGAATTACGGAAATTGGTAATCGTTCTTTTGTTGGTAATGCGGCTCTAGTACCCAGCAATACATTCCTGGGCGATAATAGCTTAATTGGTGTGCAGTCTGTACCACCGAAGAAGCCTGTACAATCTGGTACATCATGGCTTGGCTCACCAGCGATTTTCCTCCCACGTCGTCAGCAAGATGAATGTTTTGACGAACGTGTGACTTTCCGTCCATCTTTTCAGCTAGTCGTTGGTCGTTTAGCGATAGAATTAGTGCGAATTGTCTTGCCATCAGCACTGATATATGTGCTGTTTATTTTGAATCTTGTAGGGTTAGCTTGGCTGACAACAGCATTTTCAACACCAATGCTCATAGTTTTGTCACCAGCACTTTTTATAGGCTCTTCGTTGTTGGTAACTCTATTCGTAGTGATGTTGAAATGGATGATAGTCGGACGCTATCGACCCCGTGTAGAACCACTGTGGTCTATTTTTGTGCGGCGTACAGAGTTTATCACTGGTTTATATGAAACTGTTGCTGTACCATTTTTACTCAGATGGTTTACTGGTACACCATTGCTAGCACCACTTTTAGGTCTATTTGGTGCAAAGATAGGCCGCCGAGTTTACATGGAGACGACATATTTAACTGAGTTTGATTTAGTGCGTGTTGCAGATGATGCGGCGATCGCTAATTTAGTCTCTCTTCAGACTCACCTGTTTGAAGACCGCGTGATGAAAATGTCCAAATTGAGGATTGGTCGCGGTTGTAGTGTGGGGCCTCGTTCTGTAGTTTTGTATGACTCAGAGATGGAGGCTGGGGCTAAATTAGATGCTTTATCTCTGGTAATGAAGGGAGAAATGCTGCCATTTAAGAGCCACTGGCAAGGTATTCCATCTCGCTTAGTTGAATAAACTCAGTGCTGAGTCATGAAGCGAAAGTTTGTGAATATACCTGAACAGCACTAAGAAAAACTGGCAAATAAGGATAAATAATTATCATTTATGCTAAAAATCTAGTAGTGAATAATCAAAATAAAGCAGTCAAATCTTGATTATGAAATACTATGATTGAGATATGATGCAAAAGCAGAAAACGATAACTCTTGATTGGTAATGAGGGATATATTTTCGCTCATTACCAGCCTTTACTTTTTACTAATCTCATTTCTAGAGTAAGACGTATATAAATAAAACATCACCTAATACATATGTCCTAATTATTGTGGCATTTGAGGTGCTTAAAATCATATGCGGCTTATCAAAGAATTAGCATCTGTCAACTTACTTTAACTAGGATAAAATTATGTCGGAAAACAACCAAGAACAAGAAAATAATCAAGAAAATACCCCCTTTTTTGAACGCTACTTAGAAGGTCAGGAGTCTGAGGAAGCCTCTGAAGAGCTTTCTGAAGAAGAGTCTGACTCCATTAGTGGTGGTCTTAAGTTCGCCCTAACAAAACGCTATCCCTCTGATCATGAAGGCTTTAGAACTATTAGAACACAACGCTATCCTTCCTTCTGATAAGGAATGAAAAATAAAGCGGATAAATTTTAATTCTTTTCCTCCCTGTGCTTATTCATTGGAGTTTAGACTAATTTGACCTATCAAACCGCTAAACCCTTATTCAGGAAGGCTTTTAACAGTTATGAGACTGTTCTGGCTCGGAAATCTAAAATGCTTACTACACAAGGGTTATAGCCTGAAAAATAGAATTTAGTCTAAACTCCAGTATTCAAGTTGATAAAATCTGTCTTTATATCAATATTCATTGGCAGACTTTTTTTTAAAAAAATTATCAGATTTCATCAGAAAATAATAATTTTAAACATGAATATTTTAATCATTACTCACAGTCAAGATAACGAAAGCATACCTCTAGTTATCAAGGCAATTGAGAATCAAGGTGGGAAAGCTTTTCGGTTTGATACTGACCGATTCCCTACAGAGGTACAGTTAAATGCTTACTATGGTAAAGGTGAACAACTAATTCTCTCTGACGATGAGCAGAAGTTAGATTTGAGTGAAGTTTCCGCAGTTTGGTATCGGCGGATTGAAGTGGGGAAGAAAATTCCCAAAATGACAAACCCACAAATTAGAGAGGCTTCAATTGGTGAATCCTACACCACGATTCAGGGGATGATTAGCAGTATCAAGGGATTTCACCTTGACTCTGTACCAAATATTCGTCGAGCCGAGAATAAGCAACTGCAACTACAAGTAGCAAGAGAAATAGGCCTTGATACCCCAAAGACTCTAACTACAAATAATCCAGAGGCAGTAAGGCGATTTGCTCAAGAGTGTGAGCAGGGTATGATTACGAAAATGCTTTCTTCATTTGCTATTTATGATGAGCAAGGTCGAGATAGTGTTGTCTTCACTAATCTAGTCAAACCTGAAGACCTCAAAGACATGAATGGACTGCGTTTTTGTCCGATGACATTTCAGGAAAATATCCCCAAAGCCTTAGAACTGCGGACAACTATCATCGGAAAACGCGTGTTCACCGCCGCAGTTGATTCCCAATCATTGGAAAAAGCACATTATGATTGGCGACAAGAAGGTATTGCCTTCATGAAGTCTTGGCAGCCCTATGCTTTACCCCAAGATGTAGAAGAAAAGTTGTTAAAACTCATGGCTTACTTTAATTTGAACTATGGAGCTATTGATATAATCCTCACCCCTGATGGTCGATATGTATTCCTAGAGGTGAATCCTTGCGGTGAATTTTTCTGGCTAGAACTATGTCCTGGCTTGCCAATTTCTCACGCTATTGCTGAATGTTTGCTAACTCAGGCTGACAACTAGTAGGAAGATCATATAACTCTGGATGATTTTATCAAATTAGAAATGAAGGGATTAATGATCAAGCTTAACAAATTTGCGTTCTTCCTTCCCAAAGGCATATTATCACGATTGATTTTCCGAGGATTTGCCCGGAGTATTGTGGTATTTTCTACATTAACAATTGTTAGTATTCCTTTGAGGGTAATTGCATCCGTAGATAGTATTCTTAGCAATCAGCAACTTGAAACTCTCCAAATAGAGATTACACCGCAAGATATCAAAAATATTGATAATCTCGTTACTGTTGCTGAAGGCAATTCTCCTCAAATCCGGGAGGCAAAAGCTGCAATTGGGTTAAGCACCTTCAATGATGTGATGAGTATAAGTTTATCTGCATCAAGGGATAACTCAAGTTCTGAGGAGTATTATATTAGTCTCACAATTAACCCGATTCGACTCTTGACTGCAACTCAACAATCATCTGTTGTTGAAGCTCGTTGGCTTGAAGAAAAGCGTCAAAAGCGAGTAGCTGTTGTACAGTATTATGTTGAATATCTGCAAGCGCGCCAAGCCTCGAAAGTTGCCGCCTACCAAATGCAAAAATTTGCTAGTGACTCACGTATTGCCAGTGTTGATACGCAAAATCAGCCTCAAAAGGCGATTAATCATATTGGCAATGCTGATTATGTTGCAGCTGCAAAAGAAATGCTGAATACAAATACGCGGGAACGAGTGACTTTAGAACAATTAGCAGCCTCCGTCGGCTTATCGCCAAAAGCAACAACTACAATTATCAACCAACCATAAATAATTATCACCAATAGTTTTAATATGAATAATGTAGCAATTTCCAATAATTTAACCTCCAACAATCAGCATGATGCTAGCATTTCAATAACTAAACAAGACTTGGTAGAGATTGTCGAAAAATCTAGCAACATTTGGGAACGACTAGATGGACGTTTTATCACTGAAGATTCTGAAACATATCAAGAGTTAATTCAAACTCGTTTAGATAAATGGTGTCAAATTATAGCTAAAGGAAATGAGCAAAAATTTAGCAAACGTTTAGCTTTTGATAAACTAGACATTAATATTGTTCGCTCTGCTTTAGGTCAAGTTAGTCTGCCAGATCATGCTGAATTACCAAATTGGACTGACACGTTAAGGCAAGCAATGGTAGTTGCTGGCTCTATTGGAGGAGAAATTTTTGACGAGACAAGTGTACAAAAATATTCTTATATAGACATTCAAGATCCATTGCCATTTCAAGAAATATATATACCCTTTATTGAAGTAGCCAAACAAAAGTTAATGGCACGCTTAGGTTTTAGTAACACATTATTATCAAGCGATGCTCAAGCTCAATTAGAGCGTAATCTTATCCATAGATTAAGTGATCTTTTAGCAGAATGTTTAAACATTGAATTTACATTATTTCGTTCTTCTCGTAGTTCTGGATTAAATCACCTTATCCAGAAATTGCAAGGAAATTATTCTAGTTATAAGTATAAAAATTTCGTCAAACAAATACTAGACAATAACCTATTATTCTTTTTTAAAGAGTATAGCGTTGCTGCTAGATTAGCAGCGACAGTTACAGATTTATGGGTAGAAACGGTAGAAGAATTTATCCTAAGATTGGCTTCGGATTGGGATAAAATTAATCAAGTTTTCTCTCCTGAAAGAGAATTAGAAAAAGTAATTAATATTGAAGGTGGACTATCTGATCCTCATAATCGTGGACGTTCAGTGATGATTGTCCAGTTTGCTTCTGGATTAAAGCTAGTATACAAACCAAAAGACTTAGGTTTAGAAAAGGCTTATTTTGAGTTTCTGAGCTGGATCAATCAACAGAACGTTACTTTACCTCTGAAGTTACTGACAATTCTCAACTGTTCTACTCACGGTTGGATGGAATTTGTTGAGTCTTTACCTTGTGAAAATCAACAAGCAGTAAACCGCTATTATCAGCGCGCAGGTATGGTTTTGTGTATTGCTTACGTTTTAAGAGGAACAGACTTTCATTATGAGAACATTATTGCATCTGGAGAACAACCAGTTCTAATAGATTTAGAAACGCTCTTTAATCCCGAAATCATCAATCAAGACATTGATGATGCTATGTCTAAATTAAGATATCAACTAGGTAATTCAGTATCTGCTACAGCTTTATTACCAGGAGCGTGTATTCCTGTTGGGCAAACTAGCAATCTAGCAATAGATATAGGTGGACTTAAAGATGCGAGTGGAGATAATATTCCTTTACTGAAATTTGTATGGAATTACATTAATACAGATGGCATGATAATGGAGGTGCAAGAAGATACAAATAATGAGTCGCAAAAGCAAAAAAATCAACCTTTTGGGGATGGTATTGATACCTCGCTGAAAACCCATAATCAAGAATTAATAGATGGTTTTCAGCAAATGTATGGATTTTTCCGACAATACCAAGAGTATTTATTAGCAGATAATAGCCCAATCAAGCTATTTAAAAATCAGAAATTACGTATTGTCTTGCGGAATACGCAACTTTATTTCAATATACTGTCCAACTCCCTACGTTATCAGTATCTTCGAGATGGTGTAGAACGTAGTATTCAGTTAGATGTCATCAGCAAAGGATTTATTTCACTAGCAGATGAGCTACATCCTTTATGGGGAATTATATCACCGGAAAAGCAGGCTTTAGAACAGCTAGATATCCCCTATATCGCCGGAAATTCCAACAGCAAAGCTATCATCATTAATTCAGAAACAACTATTGATGATTTCTTCGAGGTTTATAGTTATGATGCTGTTATTGATCGGTTGCGGCAACTAAAGGATGAAGATTTAGCCCACCAAATTAAGATTATTAATGCTTCACTCTACTCCAATTTGAGTACAGAGGATCTGAATAGTTCCTTGTTGGAGAACCCAAATCTGAATGTTAGTGCCAACACTATTGTTCCTTTAGCAGAGGATACCATCTTACAGCAGGCGATCGCCATTGGTAGAGAAATCCAGCAACAAGCAATTCTCGGTCATGATCAAGATGTGGCTTGGGCAGGAATGATATATCAGACTAACATTCAAAGGTTTCAACTGCTACCCCTCGATTTTAGTTTATATAATGGCAATTGTGGCATAGCTCTATTTTTGGCAGCATTAGCAAATGTCACCAATCAATCAGAATTTAAGGAACTAGCATTAGGATCTATATATTTATTACGTCAGGCTTTAGCAGAAAAAGACCCATCTTTTCAGGAAATTCTCACTAAAAACATGGGTCTTAGCGGTACTAAAGGTCTAGCTTCTCTAGTCTATGCTTTAGTGCAGATTTCGGAATTGTTAGGTGAAACAAAGCTAATTGATGATGCTAAACAAATAGCCTCTTGGCTCACACTAGATACAACTGCTGACAAACAAATACCTGGCATATTAGATGGTACGGCTAGTATTATTCTGAGCCTACTAGCTTTATATGCAGTTACCAAAGAAGCAGAAACTTTAGTACAAGCCACTAGCTGGGGTCAGCATTTATTAGACTTACGGCGAAATGCAGACATCGGCGAGCAAGTATGGACAAACTCTAACGAAGAACCAGAAGTATTGATAGGATTTTCTCAAGGTATAGCTGGTATTGCCTATGCTTTATTACGCTTGTATGAAGTTACTCAAAACTCGGTCTTTTTATTAGCAGCGAAAGAAGCTATTAGCTACGAGCAGAATTATCTAACTGACAAAGATGATTTAGCAGATAGCAGCACCTTATCATTGTCATCTATCAATAGTTGGTATGATAGTTTAGCTGGAATTATTCTTGGTCGTCTAGGAAGTTTAAGGATTCTGGATAGCAATGAAATTTACCAAGAAATAGATACTAATTTGCCAAAAATCCTCAAATCCAACTTAGAGCGATTAGATAGCCTCTGCTGTGGTAGTTTTGGAAATTTAGAAGTGTTGCTACTAGCATCTGAGCAATTAGATCGTCCAGAACTTTTAGAAACTGCACGTCAAAAGATAGCTTTAGCTTTGCACAGAAGACAGCAAAATGGGTCTTTTCAACTGCTTCCTAGCTTATCTCCAGATGTTTATAACCCAGGTTTTGCTCAAGGCACAGCTGGTATTGGCTATGAGTTGTTGAGATTCTTATATCCTCAAAGATTACCATCTGTATTGTTATGGCAGATTTAAATTTATTGATCCAGCCTAAAACTACATCCCCTTATGGTTGAAGATTTACGCTAGGCTAATGTCACTTACACATAATATTTTGGCAGTCAAAGAAAGCAAGTTACCAGTTATGTAACTTGCTTTTTAGTGTGGATTTGAGTTTTATAAAAAACTACACCTACAAGGGATAGAGTTTATCAGCGACTTCCAATCAATAACTCAATTACTCATTTTTTGCTTGTCGAATGAGCCGGAATAATTCTCTAGGAGGTAAGTTCTTAATATTGATATCATACCGAACCATATCCGCATATAAATTGAGATAATCAATTTCTTTAGGGGAAAGTTTGCCTTTCTGGATTGCAGCGATCGCCTGATCAATTTCCTCTCTGTTTGTCACCCCTGTCAAGGCGATGTCTACACAGTTTTGTGATAGGGAATAACGATAAAAATCAGGTACATCAGGCCGCCAACACCACTCAGGCAATGTTGGATGGGGCATTATATGCTCCCCTATAGATTTAAATGTCACGATTCCTGAACGTTGTGGATCTTCTGCATCTAAATTTGCAAATATTTTTTTCTGTGCTGCTCGATGAGCTGGATTATGTCTCACCATCATCACATCTAAAAAAGGATGGTTAAGCCATGCTTGAGCGAGATTGAGATTGTGAAATGATGCACCAATATAACGAACAGCACCCATTTTTTTCAGCCGCTCAGATACCCCATAAGTTTCTTCTACAAATCTTTGATATACCGTATTTGGCCCTCGCAAGTGGGGAGAATGTTCTAAGCAATCTTGGATAACTACAGCATCGCGATCGCCAACCCAGCCCCAGAATAATACATCAATATAATCAATCCCTAATTCTTCAAACTGATCAATCAGAATACCAAATAAAGATTCTGGACTCTTAATATAAGTCACCGTCGCTAAAACTACTTTTTCCCGTACAGAAGAACCACGCCCACACAGTTGACGCAGGGCATCTGCCATATTTATATAAGTATAATGATGCAAATCACTAGAATAGAAAAAGTAGTTAATTCCTTGTTCAAACGCATAGATGGTATCTTCACTAGAGATACCGCCTCCACCACCTATACCCAAACAACTTACTGTTAAATCAGTACGCCCTAGTTGGCGGTAAAAAGGCAAACTAGGATGACTGTTAGCGGATAGATGATTATCAGATTTAACTACAGAAATTAGCTGTTCCATAAACTTAATTTGTGATTAATTGAAAATTATTCCTAAAAAATAGGGGAGAGTTGATTTTCAATCTCCCCCGAACTATAGGCTTTTACGAAGCTATAAAATTTGTGTTCCTCCCATTCAAAATAAGGGATTCATGGTTGATTTAAAGTAAGATTAGTTAAGGTTATTTACAAATGTTAAATACTGTATATGTGGTGAAATTAACAGCAAATAAACTTTTGTAATTAACTTAACAAAAATCATCCTCCCAATCAGGAACAAGCAAATTTATTTTTTCTTCAAGAATTCTTTGGTATAGAGAGATGCAGCGTAGCTTCCACCTACTGCTGATGCACCCAATCCTGAAGTATAGACTTTGTGGGCAAGCCTTTTAGTGTCCTTCGATGGATTAAGTGCTTTGGAAAGGGCTTTGGTAATAGCTAGGAAACCACCACCAGCGATCGCTTGTAGCTCTTCCTCGGAAATATCTTCTAAATCCCCTTCTTTAAATTGTGGACGCATAGGTAGTACAAAGTACAAGTTTGTTGGGGTTTCTTCTAGAACTTGTACACTCACTTCTGCGGGTAATTCTACATCGAATTCCCGTGCGATTACTGCTCTAGGATTTTCCAGTAACTCTTGTCTATAGGCTTCACTCTTCCAAGCTCTAGCAATGATTTTTGCTTCTAGATTCTCTTGGGTATTGTCTAGTGTTTGTTCTTGTTCGCTCATTTTTTTCTCCTTAATTCAATGATGTATCGAGCAATCAACTGTGCAGAATATGGAGGATAAGGCTTGATATGTTTATAGGGTAGATATTGCTTAATGTCTTCCACCGCTACCAATACCTGCGGATATACCTCCGGCACTCACTGATGCTGCTGTGTATCTAAGGGATTTGTTTTTTGCCACAGCTATTGACCATTTCCTGGTGAAAGCGACAGAGACGGAAATGGCTTTGGAAAATGCAAAACTACCACCAGCTATCGCTTCTAGTTCTTCCTCAGAAATATCCTCTAAATCGTCTTCTTCAAATTGCGGACGCATAGGGAGTACAAAGTACAAGTTTGTTGGGGTTTCTTCCAGAACTTGTACACTCACTTCTGCGGGTAATTCTACATCAAATTCCCGTGCGATTACTGCTCTAGGATTTTCCAGTAACTCCTGTTTATAGGCTTCACTCTTCCAAGCTCTAGCAATGATTTTCGCTTCTAGATTTTCTTGGGTATTATCTAATGTTTGTTCTTGTTCGCTCATTTTTTCTCCTTAATTCAATGATAAATTGAGTAGTAGAAATTGTGGATATGTATCGTGAAAATTCTGGAAATTAGCTACTTAGCCTTGTCTTTACGCCGCTGGGTAAATCGTCTGAACTGGTCAACAGCAACACTAAGGACAGATGAAAATATTCCTTTAGACAACTCTATTTTACCAGCTATACCTCCAGCTACTTGTGCTAGTTCTTCATCGGAAATATCCTTTAAATCTGCTGCTGAAAAGTCTGGGCGCATAGGCAGTACAAAGTACAAACTTGTCGAAGTTTCTTCTAAAATTTGTACATTCACTTCTGCGGGTAATTCCACATCGAATTCCCGTGAAATTACTGCTTTAGGATTTTTGAGTAACTCTTGTTTATAAGCCTCACTCTTCCAAGCTCTAGCAATAATTTTTGCTTCCAGATTTTCTTGGCTATTCTCTAGTGTTTGTTCTTGTTCACTCATTTGCCTGTACACTTAGTATTTACTTAGTCAACTAAATCTGAACAAAGTATTTCATCAACCCAGATATATTGTTCTAGGATGAGGCGAGAAGGTGTTTTTTTTGAACTCATTTGTTGAACTAACATAAGTTCGTTGTCTTTTTGTAGTTCAACATTTAAATGATATTAAGTAAAGATTGATATTGCTATGCAGATTTTATAGTAACAACTCTCATTTTTTTATTTATGAATAGGGTCATATCTAAGCATTTTTTATATTTATTGTCAATGTGTAAGTGCTAGTAGTTATAAATAAATATTTGTCATTTACAACCTTGGATAATACGTCTAATCTGAAGGCAAGATAGATTAAGGCAATACAGATTAATATCGCTATTAACTAGGAAAATCAATCATGACTATAAACTCCGAAGAATTCGATACTGAAACCCTGGAAGAGCGCATGATTGCTAAGGCAATAGAACACCATGCTTATAAACAACGTTTATTAAGCAATGCCAAAGCAGTTTTAGAAGAAGAGTTAGGTGCTGAGTTACCAGAAGATGTATCAGTTGAGGTCTTACAACAAAGTTCAAAACAACTCTATTTAGTGCTGCCAATTGATATTGATGAGATTGTTCGCGATGGTATTCTCTCTCACGAAGAACTGGAGACTATTGCAGGAGGAACTATATTAGCCGTATCAAAGTTAACTGCTAATCTAAGTGTTTTTGCGAGCATAGACTATGCTGCTAGAAAAGCGTGGGGGAAATGGAAAAGTAAACGATAACCTTGCTTTTAAACTGCACAATTGCTAATGAAGTTTGTTGATAGGAGTCAATAAATAAAATCAAAGAGTTTGCAAGTTAGAAACCCTACAGATTAACAGACATCTTGCGCTTGTGTCGGAAAGCAGATTTATGACGAATATTGACTTATCAAGTATTAACCTATTTTTGCTTGTTGACAAAGTTACAAGATATGAATTTAAGTACAAAAATTATCCATTGGAGAATTAATCATGACTACTAATTCTGAACCATTAACTCCTGAAAGTTTGCAAGAGCATATTATTGCTAAAGCAATGGAAGATCCCGCTTACAAACAACGCTTGTTAAGCGATACTAGAGCGGTTTTAGCAGAAGAGTTAGGTGCTGAGTTACCAGAAGATGTATCAGTTGAAGTTTTACAGCAGACTTCAAAACAACTCTATTTAGTATTGCCAATTGATATTGATGAACTAGTTCGTGATGGTATTATTTCTCAGTCAGAACTAGAGGCTGTTGCAGGGGCATCAATATCCGCACTATCAAGGTTAATTCGTGATGGAGCTGCTAGTGCAGCTATTTTTGCATCCATTGAATACTCTCTTAAAAGAGTGAAGCGTAGAAAGTAAGATCGTTGCCATCATTCCTGAAATTTTTCGACCTTTTTCTTTCTTTATATTCTAGTCAAAGATGAAGGTTAAATTTAATTCTGCAAAGGTTATATTCTCCAAATTCATCATCTATTATGGCTACAAACTCTGAACCATTAACTCCTGAAAGTTTGCAAGAGCATATCATTGCTAAAGCAATAGAAGATCCCGCTTACAAACAACGTTTATTAAGCGATACTAAAGCGGTTTTAGCAGAAGAACTAGGTACTGAGTTACCAGAAGATGTATCAGTTGAGGTTTTACAGCAGAGTTCAAAACAACTCTATCTAGTATTACCAGTTGATATTGACGAACTAGTTCGTGATGGTATTATTTCTCAGTCAGAACTAGAGGCTGTTGCAGGGGCATCAATATTCGCAGTATCAAGGTTAATTACCAAGACAGCTGCTCAGGTAGCTGTTTTTGCATCTTTTGAGTATTCTATTAAACAAAATAGGAATAGGAAAAAGTAAGAGCATCAATATTCAAGTTCATTATTCAAGTTCATTTACTAGTGGAGAATCAATCATGTCTACAAATTCTGAAGCATTAAATCCCCAACAGGTTCAAGAGCGCATCATTGCTAAAGCAATGGAAGACTCTATTTATAAGCAACGCTTATTAAATGACCCTAAAGCAGTCTTGGAAGAAGAGTTAGGTGAAAAACTACCAGCAGATTTGACAATTCAGGTTCTACAACAAAGTTCCAAAAATCTCTATTTGTTGTTGCCAATTGATATTGATGAACTAGTTCGTGATGGGATGTTGTCTGAGTCTGAATTAGAGGCTGTAGCTGGAGGATTTCTTTTTCTTGCAGCTACTCCCTATGTTGTTAAACAATCTCCCAAAATCTCAAAAGCAGTCAAGAAATGGTTTTAGTAATCATTCAAGATATCTCCTCCCTCTGTTAGAGAACTGTTTCACACATCAATGTATTTCTAGCAACTCCGTCAATTGCAACTTTTAATAACCACTGGAGAGTAAATCATGAGTACAAATCACCAAGAATCTAATGTAGAAGACTTTAAAAATAGACTAATTGCTAAAGCAATGGAAGACTCTGCGTATAAAAAACGCCTGTTAACTAATGCCAAAGCAGTCGTCGAAGAAGAACTAGGTACAAGTTTACCTTCAGATTTGAGTATTCAAGCTGTACAACAGAGTCCAAAGCAACTTTATCTGTTGTTACCACCAGAGATTGATGAAAATATGAATGATGGAGAACTCAGCGAACAAGAATTAGAGGCTATAGCTGGTGGTGGGTATCTTGATAATGTTAAGAAATTTTTTCGTAATAAGTTTGTGCCGCAGAGCAATCGGTAACATCATATTTAGGGGAATGTAAAAAAGTAAGGAAGCAGGGGGAGCTTTTACATCCGATAGGAAATAGTTTGTAGCTTTTTCCTTTCCCATCTCATAGATTTCCACACCTTAACTCTAATCTCATCTAGGTGTTGTGCATTTTTATGCACAACACTTAACTCTATCAACAAATAAGCTTATTGGAATTAGATTTAATTCAGTTTTTAGAACGTGGTTACTATTTTTTATTCAAGCCCTATTTTTTTGATATCCTATGGAATTTACCCACGAACAATTAATTAGCATTGTAGAAAAAGCTAGTACTTTGTCTGAGCGTCTTAGTTCTAAATTTATAGTAAATTATATAAAAAATATAGATGATTTAGTGAATACCAGAATAGAGAAATGGCGTGAAGCTGCTGCTAATGGGGACGATAAAAAATTTGAAAATCGCCTAATTTGGGATGGGTTGACATTAGAAGATGCTCGTCGTGCTGTTTCTCCCGTTTCTCTAATCGATCAAATCAGTTTACCCTCTTGGACAGAAACATTAAATAGGGGTGTTAAGGCAGCAACAATTGCCTTTTCAGAAGATATAAAATCTAACTGTATCGACTCTGAAGAACCTATTCCTTTTGAAGAACTATTTTTACCTTTTATTTATACAGCTAGAGAAAAATTAGCGGCGCGGATAGGAGAAAATTATCAGCAGCTTTCCGATACAGCTCATGGATTGCTAGAAAGGAGATTACTGATTTCTCTTTCTGAAATTGCTGCTTATGCGGTGGAGTTGAAATTTTCTAGTTTTCGCGCAACTAGACAATCTGCGATCGCTTATATTTTCAAACAGTCAGATAATAATGTTAGACGCGATCGCTATGAAGCATTTATCAAGCAAATGCTCCATGAGCATGGACTCATAGGTTTTTTCCTGGAATATCCTGTTTTAGCAAAGGTGTTAGCTTTAAGCATAGATTTCTGGGTTGATGCTATTGCCGAATTTTTGTCACAATTAGCCGCAGATTATGCAGAGATTCAGCAATTATTCCAACCAGATGGGGATTTGGGACAAGTTGTGGAAGTTAATTCTAATCTTTCCGATCCTCATAATAATCATCATACGGTGATAATTATTACTTTTACTTCTGGCTTAAAATTAGTATATAAACCAAAGGGTTTACATATAGATGAAGCATACTTCAATTTGTTATCTTGGTTGAACCAACAAGAAATTGATTTAAAATTTAAGTGCTTAAAAATATTAAATCGTCCCAATTACGGATGGGTTGAATTTGTAGAATATTCACCTTGCGAAGATCAAAAAGCAGTACAACGGTTTTACCAGCGCACTGGAATCTTATTAGGGTTGTTATATATCTTGAGAGGTAATGATTGCCATGTTGAAAACCTCATAGCTTGTGGGGAACATCCAGTTATCATTGATTTAGAGACAATAATACACCCCACAATTAAGGATAAAGAAGACGATAGTCAACCTCTCAACGCATTTGAATTAGCTCTAAGATTTTTGCTACAGGATTCTGTATTACAAACTCACTTACTACCACAGTGGCACACAGTACTGGGTGGAAAACTAGTCTATGATCTCAGCCCATTAGTGGTAAATGATGAGCAAGATGCTCAATACAATAGTCCCATTTTTCTTAACATTAACACCGATACAATGCGTCTTAAGTATGAGCAGATTCCTATAGATTTTGGCAAAACTCATCTACCATCATTGGGAGAAGTGCAGATATCTCCAGATAATTATGTAGAAGATTTAATCATCGGCTTCAAAAAAATATATTCTTTGATCATCAATCAAAGAGAATTTCTGTTAGGTGAGAATAGTCCCCTATTAAATTTTTCTCATCAACGAATTCGGCTGTTATTTCGGGGAACTCAGTCTTATGCTTCTATATTAAGTAATGCCCAAAAACCAGAATATTTCAAAGACGGAGTTGATCACAACATCAAATTAGAACTTCTTAGTAGAGCTTATATTACACAGGAAAGTAAGCCCTTATTTTGGCCATTGTTAGAGCAAGAACTCCATTCAATGGTGCAGATGGATATTCCTTATTTTAGCACTTTTACAGATAGTGATTCCTTATTTGCTGGATTGTCATCAGTGCCTTTTGTAGATTGCATCATACCCACTTATCCAGAAGTTGTAAGTCGAATTAAAAAATTGTGTGAAACCGACTTAAAGCGACAAATAGAAGTTATTCGAGGTGCTTTTAATACTAGTATTATCGCCAATCATTCAGAAGGTACTTTGGCTATTAATCTTGCACAAACAGAGCCAAATCCTGAGAATATTACACCATTAAGTCGAGATGAATGTTTAGAACAGGCGATCGCCATTGCTCAGAAAATCCAATCCCAAGCATTTTATACTGATGATAGTGCTGCTTGGATTGGATTGGAATATATTCCGAAATTCCAACGGTTTCAGTTAAAAGCTCTTGGACATCATTTATATGATGATAGTGGTGGAATCGCTTTATTCTTAGCCGCATTATGGTCAGTTACCAAAGATGAACAGTATCGTCGCTTATCCCTCAAGGGATTGCACCCATTGCGTCAATATTTAAGTAATTTAACCCCAGATAAGTTAACAGAATTAACCGAAAGTGTAGATATTGGAGTTTGCACGGGATTTGGCTCGCTTATCTATGCACTATTGAAGATTAGTAACCTGTTAGATGAGCCAGTTTTGTTAGATAATGCCAAACAAGTTGCTAATTTAATCACACCAGATATCATTAGTAAAGACCAAGATTTAAATATTAGTTCAGGCTCGGCCGGTGCGGTGTTAGCATTCCTCTCGTTGTACACAACGACTGGCGACACATGGTATTTAGAACAGGCTATTAGTTGTGGAAATCATATATTGCAGCAGGGAATCGCCAGTGATATAGGGATTAAAGCTTGGAAGACCGCAGAGAAGAAACTGTTACCAGGGTTTGCTTATGGTGCGGCTGGTATTGCCTATGCCTTGCTGAGATTATATGATATCACTTTGGATGGTAGTTTCTTGTTAGGTGCAAAAGAGGCGATCGCCTATGAACGCAGTCTTTTAGTTGCCGAAACTGCTAATTCCTCGGAAGCCAGCCATCAAAATCATTCATTCTCCCTTGGTTGGAGTCATGGGACGGCTGGTATTGTGTTAGCTCGTTTGGGTAGTCTGACGATATTTGATCATGAAGAAATTCGTCAAGAAATTGCTAGTGGTTTAAATACTATCCAAAAAAGTAATTCCAATATAGTTGATAGACTCTCTTGTGGTAACTTTGGCATCGTTGATGTTCTCCTAGAAGCTTCTATGAGATTTTTAGATCCTAATTTGTTACAAGATGCACAACAACGAGCAGTGTTGCTTATAAATAAATCACAGCAATCTGGTTCTTTCTATTTGTTTTCTCCACATCACCAAGATATGTATAATCCCGGTTTCTTCAATGGTATGGCTGGAATTGGATATGGGTTATTAAGACTTAGCTATCCACAATTATTACCTTCAATTTTGTTATTTGATTAACTCCTAAGTAAGTCGGCGGAAAAATTTAGGCTCTCCCAGAGTAGTTATGCTAGAATAGCATGAATAAATCCAGTATAATTCAATAGAATTAGCAGTGATTAGTGGCGATAATCCAAGCTGGGAAGGAGTTATACAAGCAATTAAGACTATAAATAAGCAAGAAAGGTTGAGAATAAAATTAGCATTTTAATAAATATGCCTTCTAATCCCCTACTTCATTTTATTACTAAAGTTATTAATATTGAAGATATTAAGGTTGTGAATTACAATTTTATCACCGATGATGAAATCGTAATTGAAATCCAAAGTCAGTCAAAAGTTGCTCAGTGTCCTCGCTGTGGAAAGACAACTGATAAAACTCATCAAAATCATTGGTATATGGTCAGAGATATACCCATGAGTGGCTATCAAGTAATTTTAAAAGTAAATCGTCGTCAATTGAAATGTACAGAATGTCAGAAAGTATTCAGCGAAAAACTGTCTTTTGTAAAAAGTAGAAGAACTTACACAACAAGACTAGGGATGAAAGTAATCAAGGAAGTATTAGAGACGGATGTGGAGAGTGCAGCTAGAAGAAATAGAATGACACCATCTGAGATAGAAACAATATTAAAAGAGTTAGAAGCAGATTTGCTAAAAGAAAAACCTCGTCAGATAAAAAAGCTAGGAATAGATGAAATCACACAATTAAAAGGGGGAAAGAATTATGCAGCAGTATTAGTAGATTTAGAGACAAGAAGACCCATAGCTTTGTTAGAAAAAAGAAATAAAGCAGTTATAGCAGAATACTTATCCAGTCTAGGTTCAGAGGTACTGAATCAAATAGAAGAAGTCAGCATAGACTTATGGATACCCTATAAAAGTTTAATCCAAGAAATGCTACCGAATGCTCAAGTGGTGGCAGATAGATTCCATGTCATGAAACAAATAAACCAGGAGTTAGACGCAAGAAGAAAACAGGAAAAAAGAGCAGCAGAGAAAATTAAAAATCGCCAAGAAAGAGAAAAGAAATTAGCTGGCTTAACTCACAGTAAATACCCTTTGCTAAAGAAAAAAGAAAGCCTGAGTGATGAAGAAAAGGCGAAGATAGCTTCACTCCAAAAAGTTGCTCCAGAGTTAGGAGAAATGTATCGGAATAAAGAAGCAATTAGAGATATATTTGAAAGTCCGATAACCAGTGATGAAGCCTTAGATAAATTCCTGGAATGGACTCAAGCAGCTTATAAATTATTCCCCAAAAGTTGTCGAACCATCTGTAGATGGATAGATGAAATTCTTGCTTATTTTGATCACCGAACTACTCAAGGTATCGTAGAAGGAATTAATCAGAAGATTAAGCTCATTAAACGCAGAGCTTATGGCTTAACTAACTTTAATAGTTTTAGAAGAAGGGTTTTACTAAATTGGTATTTCTGTTGTTAATTTAACATATCTAGTCTGGGAGAGCCAAAATTTATAGCTATACGGATAGAAAAAGCGAAAAGTTTGTGGGGAAGGTTTCCTTCCACAAAACTTTGCTTTACTACGTCGCATTGCCATCAATGCTTTAGAGCGAGAATCGTCTTTTCGTCGCAGTATTCGCCAAAAATCACGACGAGCAGCTATGAACGATCGCTACATGCCTTCTGTGTTAGCTGCTGTTCTCTCAAACTCAGTCCCATAATCCCCCTGTCAATAGGGTTTGAGACGCGCTAACCCTGCCACAAAATTTCCAATTTAAACTTCAATTCCCAAGATTTCTACAATTGTAGAAATCTTGTATCCGCTCAATAGTTCGGGGTCAGGAGTTATTCGGGCATCCATGACCAACCCAAGGGATGAAGAGCAGATTTTTCGCGAATAATAGACCCCAAAGATGGAATATTCCCAAGCTGAGAAATGCGGTCACACACATACTCAAAAAAGCTGATTTCTAACTCCCAGTTCGCCCATTTTTTTGGGAGTTAGAAGAAAGACTACTCAGGAGTAAAAGATTGACCATCAAGTTGGGTGTAAATACTGATTGGAAAGCCCAGTAAAGCAAGAATACGCTTTTGCAAAGGTGAAAGAGCAGTCAAGTGAGCATAAATTTCGTTTTTAACCTCAATCAATAGCAATGTAATCTCTTTAAATGCAGCCAGAATTATTTCTGCGCCCTTGTCTTGCAGTTTCTCGCTTCGGATTGCCAACATAGAGACCCGCAAGTTTTTCTTTCTCTTTTTCTAGATTGTGGCGAACCTGAAATTCTAAAAGGTTTAAAACTCGCAAACCAATAGAAAGTAGTCTGATTAAACCAGTAATATGGTCTTCACGTTGTAAATACATCGGAGTCAAGGAAAGAGGAAAGTTTTTCAGCCTCGCAAATCCTCGTTCCATTAAGTACTCATCTCTATAGGCACGAACTGCTTGTTTTAAACTAAATTCAGTTTGATGTTTATTTGTAACGTAAACCCGCCAGCCTAACATTTGGATTTGTGCTTTAACTGCGGATTCGTCAATCTTAAAACTCAGGTCAAACGATACTTCTTCTACTATTCTAGCTGGGCGGTCTCGGTATCTTTGTTGAACTTTTTTAACTTTTTTTGTTTGAATATCAACTTGAAATAATCCACTGGTTTTATATTTGTTGAGAATAGCTTCACATATTTCTAACCATTCCAAGTGTGAAGTGAGCTTTTTCTTGCCACGTCGAGGCACTTTCAGTTGTTCTAGAGCATCTACTGTTTTCTGTATTCGTTCACGTAGATGTTTTTCTGCTGTTTTTTGAATCGCAAACGAGCGCACAATTAATTGTCTTTCCGACCAAGATATTTCTTGTCCATCAATCTCTATTTCATGGATAATCTCTCTTTCAAAGCCATCAGCTATGTTTTTGCTTTTTGCATCTGCATATTCGTAATCTATAGTTGTTAGTTCTTGTTGACCATCCCAAACTGGTTGGAGATATTTGCTTAGTTCTTCGTTAGATACTTGCTTGGCTGTTAAAGGACATAAGTAAAAATCTCCGCCCCATACTAATTCAAGAAGCGGAATTAAAAGAACAAGCAAGGCAGGTAGCAATTAAATGTCAGAGCGATATCAAACGATTACTGCGCTGGTATCGGGAAGAGCGGAAAGTTTCACCAGGTATGGAGCAGGCAGTTATACTTGTCCACATTTTTGTTGCTAAATTCTTATATCGTGATGAAACTGACAAGCTTCAAGCAGAGGACTATGAAGATATCCCTGTAATTATCATGTTACGTCAACTCTTAAGGGAGGTGATGAAGCGGGTAGATACAGCTGCTCCTACCATTGATATAGACAAGAAATGGTTAGACTGGCCAGAGTGGTTGAGACTGGTGGAGACCTTGCGTCAGGAAGCTACTGTAGTAGCCTATGTACGCCCAAACAGAAAACAGCCTTCCGGATTACGTGTGCTTCGTGGCATAGGGCAAAGTCTTCAGGTTTTCTTATTATGTAGTTTTTGGGCTTTCTTGCCACCTGACCGTCAAAGAACTGTGCGAGAGCTAGAGGAGGGGAAAACTTTAGTTTGGAAAGATGATAAATGGCAGATTCACCTGAAATCTGGCGATACGAAGATTGACAATGAAGAGGAATGGATTCCTATTCCTAACGTCAAATTTGAGGATGGTACTTGTTTGTATCAATATTTCCAGGCTTGGTTGCATGATTGTAAAGCTTTACCTAGTTATGCCCACTTGCAGTGGGAAGGGGGATTAAGAGCTGTGTTTGCTCCCCAACATAGTTGCTGTTTCACAATGGTTGACAGTGGTAAACCTTTAACAGGTGATGCCGTTTGCAATTATGTCAAGCGCAGAGCTTATCGATTGACTAAAAAAGCAATTACGCCACATCTAACTCGTTCCATGTATATTACATACTTAGAAGAAAATGGTGTGCCAGAAAACGTAATGGTGTCTACTGCTAAATCTATGCACCACAGTCGAGCTACTCAACGTAAGCATTACGATAAGCGTCAGCAGTCTAAGAAAATGCAGCCAGGACTTGATTTGGCTGTCCAAGTTGCAGAGTCTATTCTGCACAAGTAAGTGTTTATAGCGTTTCTCAATCTAGTGAAGTACATTTTTAAAGCTACTGGTTTTTATATAGAAGGTTGAGTGTACTTCAGTTGCCTGGGAAACGCCATAAATGATGAATGAAATGAAGTAAATTTTTGAGTCAGGATTTTTAACAAGTTTTTAGGCCTAGTCAAGCAAAAAATGGGTGAATTGCGTTTTTTGAGCTTGCAGGAGTTAGAAAACCTCCAATCTTCTGATACTTTGGCTGAAACACTTGAATAATTAAATATGTAATAGTATGATTTGATACGGATGAATTAAATCTGCTGCATACACTTAATTCTCCAATAGATTTTCATAGCTTGGGAAATTTATTGCAACACGATTTCCTTTCCTAACGTAAAGCTACCACATTCATCTATCTCAAATTATTCAGTAGATTTATTTGTCAGCCCTTCATTTATCGCATCTCAAATACTTTCAACATTTTGTTCTCTCAGAGCTGATTCGTAAAAAAATCTGAAGGAGATTCAACTAATTACCAGTTTTAAGTTTCAGCGAACAATTGCTGTATTAGCTCAAATTCCTGAAACACTTACAAGGTGATTATTTTACTTTAGTTCATAAGTTAGCTCTCCAAAAATTCTCATTTCACTCGAATGGCTTGCAATGAACAAAAAAGATTTCAACTTTCGCTATTCTCAAATTAACTAACAACGATACTTATGATTTATGAATCTTGGTCACAAGTTGTAATTCGCACAGTTCTTGAATGGGAAAAACGTAAAGCCGAGTTAAGTTCTACCCCGGCTATCCCAGAACAAAAAACAAAGTCCAAAAACAAGACTGCTTAGTAATGATACTCAATGGCTTTTACAAGGTTGTCATCTACACATATTTTTTAATATAGCCGTTGAGTATTAATCTATTATATGGAGAATTTACTCATTACCAGGAACGGCGATATTCATCTAATTTAGCCATTGCACTATTTCCTCTGTTTCAAGTTTTGTAAGGTGCGTCAGTATAAATAGTTTTGTGTCTGATTAGATTTTTTCGCACTGACGCACCCTAGAGCTACTACAGCTACAATACCTGATGAAATTTATCATAGTTGCAATGTAACAGCGCGATCGCAATCTGGTTTTGAGGTCATACTATTCTGCTTCTGTTCCCAAGATAACCAGGGCGAACGCATCTAAATATAGTACATAAATACTAAACTAAGGCTGGAAAAAAGGCAGCGTTCGCTCATGGGATAGAGGTTGAGCAATGAGGCTTTGATGGTAAAGTCATAGTAAAAATAGTAATATTGCCCAAGGAAAGCGTGAAGCTCAAGCCCAAAATCACAATAGCAGACCATTTTGCTGTGATGTCAGACCCACGAATAGATCGTACAAAGCGACATAAATTGATTGACATTTTGACCATTGCTTTGTGTGCAGTGATCTGTGGAGCAGATAGTTGGGTGGCAATTGAACTATATGGCGGCACAAAATATGAATGGTTAAAAACGTTTTTGGAGTTACCAAACGGCATTCCGTCACACGATACATTTGCGCGAGTCTTTGCACAGTTAAACCCCCAACAGTTCCAAGAATGTTTTCTGTCATGGATGAGATAAGTACAAAAGATAACATCAGAGGAGATAGTAGCAATCGACGGGAAAATTTTGTGTGGTTCTAACGATAAAACATCTGGGCAAAGTGCGATTGAAATAGTTAGTGCCTGGGCGACGACAAATAGAATGGTACTGGGTCAGGTAAAAGTAGATTCTCATTCTAATGAAATTACAGCAATCCCAGAGTTATTAAAGGTGCTAGAACTGTCTGGATGTATTGTGACAATAGATGCAATCGGCTGTCAAAAAAATATTGTGAAGTTAATCGCCCAGCAAGATGCAGACTACGTAATTACCTTAAAAAAGAATCAAGGAAATCTTTACAATCAAGTAGAAGAACTAATTGCTGAAGGAATAAGAACAGACTTCCAAGGATTAAAGCATAGCACGTATAAAACAGAAGAATTTGGTCATGGTCGTCACGAAATTCGTCATTATCTAATGTTATCTAATATCGGAGAAAAGCTTGACCCAGATTCAGTCTGGGCAAAATTAAATAGCATAGGCATGGTGGAGTCTGTACGAGAATTCGATGGCGAGACAACTGTAGAAACCCGTTATTTTATTAGTAGCCTGCAAGATATGGATAATCATTATGGCTCTCCTAGACTAGCTATGTAAAATTCATACTTAATACTACATTGAATTATTACATAGCCAGGGATTTAAAAAAATAAAGCGAATTTTTATTAAATTGTTTATTTTGTATCGCTACAACCTTGCTATAGCAACTACTTAACCATGTTTTTATTATTAATTTATCATAACGACTCTGGGAGAGCAATCATTATTTAACTAGATTACTTTCCTTAGCTTAAAGCTGTTTTATCAGACATTGAGTTAGGCTGTCAATACTTTTATATTTAAGGTTGCAATCATCTAATTAATCTTGCTTACTTTCTGCTAATTGTTGATTAAAATTACATCTTCATGTCAAATTATAACTTTTTAATATCTGAGTTGACACTTTGATTTGCACTCACTATTTATCTAAGTTAGTTGACTTTATTTTAGACATTTGAATTTGCTTTCCGATTCTTATTAGCAATTAAGATGCGTTCGCCCTGTCCTTGTAGTACAATCATCTCGACATCTCTTAAATGGCGACCTACTCTAGCAAAAACTACACCATCTATATTTTTTAGCACTATTTCTAAATTCATCAATTTCTCCCAAATAAAATAGGACTGTGGAGTATACATTACTTTGTAATTTACTCACACTAATTTTATATTAATTTTATTATTTTAATTGGCTGATGGAGACAAGTTAACATAGTTAACATATTAAATTACATTAAAACTTAACCAAATCAAATGTAGAACCTATAAGTTATTTTATTCTTAAACGAAGCTTAACATTCAAAGATAAACATTTGCGATACTATGCTTTAGGTTATTAAGAATAACTTAGTTAACTCAAAAGATTACAGAGATCAAAAAAATGTTCCCTAAGAAGTTGTTTGAAAAGTTGTTTGAAAAGTGGTTAGGTGTGATTCTAAGCACTTGTAGATCCCCACTAAACCCCAGAAAGCTTCCTAAAATACCTATTTTTAAAGGGATTTGAGGGGTATATAAAAAGTTTTACTACCAACAAAAGGAATTTTCACACATCCTCTAACAATCGGTTATCGGAATCCTGTTCTTGATTAAGTAGATCAACAAAAATATTTACAGTCATTCCGAGAGCCAGTTCACTAGGCCTCTGTTTTGTTTTTAAAGATCAACAATGACAAGGCTTTTTGGTAATAATTGGTAGTCATGCAGATATCAGACAAAGTGAAACTATATTTCAAGTCTTAATAGAAGCAACTGATGTCATGATACTTGTCCTTCGAGATGGGTACATTTGCTATGCAAATCCTACGGTTAAGGAAATCACTGGTTACACAGAAGCAGAGTTGAGAGTCCATACTGATTTATATCAACACATCCAAAAGCAAGAGAAGCAGCAATATATTGCTTCACAACGCCAAGAGGCTAAGTTAATCAAGAAAAATGGTGAAGAATGTTACCTAAATTATTCGCTTAAAACCATTACATTTGAAGGCAAGCCAGCTAAATTATTGACAGCGGTAGATATTACCAAACACAAGCAAGTAGAAAAGAGAATTCAACAAACTCTAGAACGAGAAAAGGAAATCGGAGAAAACAGATTACAGTTTATCTCTATGATTTCCCATGAATTGCGTGTGCCATTGAAAGTCATCTCATTTGCGACTAACTTACTCAAACTTTACAGTGAATGTTGGAGTCACGAAAAAAAACAAGAATACTTTAATCGGCTGCAAAAAGGAGTCGAAATGCTGAATCTGCTAATTGATGAAGTTTTAATTATCGGTAGAATGGAGACAGGAAAGTTAACGTGTGAGCCAAAACCACTCGATCTCTTACAGTTTTGCCACAATCTCCTAGCTGAACTATATCCAAATGATAGATACCAGCACCATATTAATTTTTCCAGTCAAGGCAATTCTTCATTAGTTAGCGTAGATAAAAGAATGCTTCAGCTGATTCTGACGAATCTGCTAGAAAATGCTGTTAAATATTCTCCAGATGGCAGTATTGTCAGTTTTTTATTATCCTACCAATCTGAAAAAGTGATTTTTCAGATTAAAGATCAGGGTATTGGAATTGCACCTACAGATTTAGAAAAATTGTTTGAACCATTTTATCGAGGTAAGAATGTCGGTGATTTACCTGGTAATGGATTGGGACTAGCCATGCAAAATACTAATTTTGGCAACTTGTTATTAGGGTGAGGAAGAAATAGATGACAAAAGTATTAGTGATTGAGAATGAGCAACAAATTAGAGAGATGTTGCTAGATTGTTTAGAGACAGAAGGATTTGAAACGATTGGCGCAAATAATGACAGCAGCACGCACTTTGTTGTTAGAAACAAACCAGTCTGTAGAGAAAATTGCTTTAGCAGTAGGCTATCAGAGTCTTAACCATTTTTTTCGTCAATTTTGCGAATACTATGGCAACACTCATCAATCCTGGCGAAAAAAATATGGCATTAATACAAGAAGTCTCAGATCAACAAAAAAATTAGAACTTGCTAAAGAGTTAGTTAGGTAAGTCTGATTTTGTACTAGGTTCAAAAACAGGGTTGATTAAAAATTTGTGGAGATGAAACCCTAAATTATTCGTTGATCAACATTTATATCATTGCAACACAATCAACCTAGAAAACTATTTTGTATCAGAGGGTGGAATGTTTGAGGCAACTATAAGCTTAAGTAGTATAGTCAGGTTAAATATGGCGATCGCTGCGGTCATAGGTGCAGTAATTTGGTCTAAAAATCCTGCCATTGCCCAAATTAATCCAGATACCACTCTACTCAATAATTCTACGGTCACGACGAATGGTAATATCATCAATATTCAAGGTGGTACTCCAGTCGGAAGCAATTTATTCCACAGTTTTCAAGACTTTTCTGTCCCCACTGGTAACATAGCGTATTTTAATAATGCCCTAAATATTCAAAATATTATTAGTCGAGTTACGGGGCAATCTATATCTAATATTGATGGGTTAATTCGTAGCAATGGTACAGCTAATTTGTTTTTCATTAACCCAAATGGCATTGTATTTGGTCAAAATGCACGGTTAGATATTGGTGGGTCATTTTTTGCTAGTACAGCCAACATGGTGAAATTTGCTGATGGCTTTGAGTTTAGTGCTGTCAACACTTCCCAAACTCCTTTGTTGACTGTAAGTGTACCTGTGGGTTTACAAATGGGTCAAAATCCAACTTCAATTCAAGTACAAGGTAACAGTCTAGAAGTACAACGAAATCAGACATTAGCTTTAGTAGGTGGTAATTTAAGTCTAGAGGGAGCAACCTTAAGGACTACTGGAGGATCTATAGAACTAGGTAGTGTTGCAGGTATTGGTTTAGTTAGCATTACTCCTAAGAATCAAGGCTTTTCCTTGGGTTATGAAAACCTCCAAAGTTTTGGGAATATTGACATATCCCAACAGGCAGAAATTAATGCTAGTGGTATAGGTGGTGATATACAGGTGCAGGGTAAACGAGTTACCTTAACCGATGGGGCGAATATTGAAACATCTACTACCTTATCAGAAAAAGGTGGTAATTTAACCGTCACGGCTGAATCTATCAATATCACTGGTACATCCACTAACGGAGTTCCCAGTACATTGATTGCTTTATCCCTGCCTGATTCTACAGAGGATGGCGGAAATTTGACAATTAACACCCGTGATTTACTGATTGAAAATGGCGCACGGATATTTGCTGGTACATTTGGTGCGGGAAAGGGTGGTAATTTAACTGTCAATGCTGAATCTATCAATATCACTGGTACATCCACTAATGGAGTTCCCAGTACATTGCTTGCTTCATCGCAACTTGGTTCGGGGAATGGGGGCAATTTGACAATTAACACCCGTGATTTGCTGATTCAAAATGGGTCGCAAGTTGGTACTACTACATTTGGCACGGGAAAGGGTGGTAATTTAACTGTCAATGCTGAATCTATCAATATCACTGGTACATCCACTAATAGGGCTGTCACTTTCTTGCTTGCTGCATCGGGTCGTGGTTCGACAGGGAATGGGGGGAATTTAACTATTAACACCCGTGATTTGCTGATTCAAAATGGCGCGCAAGTTATTACTAGTACATTCAATACGGGAAAGGGGGGGAACTTAACCGTTACTGCTGACTTTATCAATCTCACTGGTTCTTCCACTCGCTTATCTGCTTCATCAGAAGGTAATAACATGGGGGATGCAGGAGATATAACCATTAAAACCCGTGATTTGCTGATTCAAAATGGCGCACAGGTGAATGCGAATACATTTGGGTTAGGAAAGGGGGGGAATTTAACCGTTACT
This sequence comes from Nostoc sp. UHCC 0870, assembly GCF_022063185.1. Classification (NCBI taxonomy): domain Bacteria; kingdom Bacillati; phylum Cyanobacteriota; class Cyanophyceae; order Nostocales; family Nostocaceae; genus Nostoc; species Nostoc sp. UHCC 0870. The sequence continues at coordinate 3,475,994 of NZ_CP091913.1, forward strand.
GCTGACTCTATCAATATCACTGGTACATCCACTAACGGAATTTCCAGTGGCTTGTCTGCTTTATCAAGTTCTGATGCCACAGGGGATGCAGGACAGATAACCATCAACACCCGTAATTTGCTGATTCAAAATGGCGGACAAGTTAATACTAGTACATTTGGTGTGGGCAAGGGAGGAGATTTAATCGTCACTGCTGAATCTATTAATCTCAGTGGTGCTTCCAGTGGCTTGTTTGCTATATCGGGTTTTGACACCACAGAGGATGGAGGAAATGTGACTATTAACACCAGTGATTTACTCGTTGAAAAAGACGCACGAGTTGCAACTGGTACATTTGGCGCGGGAAAGGCAGGGAATTTAAGCGTTACTGCTGACTTTATCAATATAACTGATTCTAGGAGTGCGTTGTCTGCTTTCTCAAGTTTTGATGCTACAGGGAATGCAGGAGATATAACCATTAATACCCGTAATTTGCTAATTCAAAATGGTGGACAGGTTTTTACTAGTACATTTGGTGCGGGAAAGGCAGGGAATTTAAGCGTTACTGCTGACTTTATCAATATAACTGATTCTAGGAGTGCGTTGTCTGCTTTCTCAAGTTTTGATGCTACAGGGAATGCAGGAGATATAACCATTAATACCCGTAATTTGCTAATTCAAAATGGTGGACAGGTTTTTACTAGTACATTTGGTGCAGGAAAGGGGGGGGATTTAAAGGTTACTGCTGATTTTGTCAATCTCACTGGTGCTTCTGGTTTATTTGCTTCCTCAGAACTTAATAGTACAGGGGATGCAGGAGATATAACCATTAATACTCGTGATTTGCTAATTCAAAACGGCGCACAGGTGAATACTAGTACATCTGGCGTAGGAAAGGGGGGGGATTTAAAGGTTACTGCTGAGTCTATCAATCTCACTGGTGCTTCGACTGGTTTATCTGCTTCATCAGACCTTAATAGTACAGGGGATGCAGGAGATATAACCATTAATACTCGTGATTTGCTAATTCAAAACGGCGCACAGGTGAATACTAGTACATCTGGCGTAGGAAAGGGTGGGAATTTAAACCTCACTGCTGATTTTATCAATATCACTGGTAGATCCACTACCACTAATGCTCCGAGTGGCTTGTTTTCGTCATCAGACCCTGATACGACAGGGAATGCGGGAGATATAACCATTAAAACCCGTGATTTGCTAATTCAAAACGGCGCACAAGTGGTAACTGGTACATTTGGCACAGGAAGGGGGGGGGATTTAACCGTCATGGCTGAGTCTATCAATGTCACTGGTTCTTTCAGTGGCTTGTTTGCTTCATCAGCCCCTGATACGACAGGAGACGCAGGAGATATAATCATTGATACGAGTAATTTGCTGATTCAGAATGGTGGAGTAGTTAGTAATAGTACATTTGGTGCAGGAAAGGGTGGGAATTTAACGGTCACGGCTGAGTCTATCAATCTCACTGGTTCTTCCAGTGGATTGTTCGCTGCATCAGAGCCTAATGCTATAGGGAATGCGGCAGATTTGACAATTAAAACTCGTGATTTACTGATTGAAAATGGCGCAGTAGTCAGTGCTAGTACATTTGGTGCAGGAAAGGGTGGGAATTTAACGGTCACGGCTGAGTCTATCAATATCACTGGTAGATCCACTAATAATAATTTTCCTAGTGGGTTATTCACTTCATCAAGTTTTGATGCTATTGGTAATGCGGGAAGTTTAACTATTAACACCGGTGATTTATGGATTCAGAATGGTGGAGTAGTTAGTGCTAGTACATTTGGTGTGGGAAATGGCGGGAATTTAACCGTCACGGCTGAGTCTATCAATATCACTGGTTCTTCCAGTGGATTGTTCGCTGCGTCAGAACCTAATGCCATAGGGGATGCAGGAGATTTGACAATTAAAACTCGTGATTTACTGATTGAAGATCGAGGGGGAGTATTTGTGAACAGTTTAGGCCAAGGTAATGCTGGGAATTTAGACATTAATGCTAATTCTATTCGTCTTGATAAACAGGGAACAATTAACGCAGATACTAGAGGTGGTGGGGGCAATATATTCTTGAGATCGTCTTTAATTGTATTACGTAATCAAAGTGCGATCGCTACCAATGCTACTGGCGAAAATATTCCTGGAGGCAACATCACTATCGACACTACAGATGGTTTCATTGTTGCTGTTCCCCAAGAAAACAGTGATATCAGTGCTAATTCGGCTGAATTTCGAGGTGGTAATGTGACAATTAATGCTATGGGGATTTTTGGCATCCAGTCCCGCAATGTAATTACTCCAGAAAGCGATATTACTGCCACAGGTGCAAGTCCAGAATTAAGTGGTAACATCCAAATAAACACATCCGATACTACTCCCAGCCGAGGATTGATTAATTTACCCAGCCAACCAGTAGATATGAAAATTGCTCAAGGTTGTCAAGTCAGTGTCAGTGAAAATCAAAGTAGTTTTGTAGTTACAGGAAGAGGTGGCTTACCACAAAATCCCAGAGAAGTTTTTTACACAGATCAAGTACAACTAGATTGGGCAACTCTTAGCCCAAAAGGTAACAACCGCGATGAGCCAACTGTCACCATAAATTCTACTATTGGTCAACCCATGAAGATTGTCGAAGCTACAGGGTGGGTAACTAATATGAAGAATGAGATATTACTCACAGCCAGTTCCACAAATTTGGCTGATCAAAATCCCTCAGAGCAACCAGCTATCTGTGCTGTAGCTAAATAGGGTTAAATTCAAGTTATATAAAATATGTTGTTAAAAATTGGTAAATTTTGGGAAATATTACCAGAAAAAAGCACACATCTGCTAAAAAAATGGCAACGCCATATCAGCTTAATTATGCTGGTGATATTATTTTTAGTAGGAATGATTTTGCCTAGTACAGCTCAGAGGGTGGGGCTAAAACTACTCGCTTCAGATTTAAATAACACAGAAAAGTTGGCACAACAGGGTAGAGATTTGTACGAAGCTAAACGGTTTGGTGATGCTATCGAAATTTTACAGCAAGTTGCCAGAAACTATGCTGCGGAAGGGGATAAATTGCGTCAGGCAATGACTTTAAGGAATTTATCCTTAGCTGAACAAGAACTTGGCTTATGGACAGAAGCACAAACAGCGATCGCTCAAAGTCTAGAGTTATTAGAAGCACTAGAAAAATCTCCAGAGCGATCGCTCCTTCTAGCTCAAACTCTAGATGTCAAAGGACGCTGGCAATTAAAACGAGGACAAACGGAAGCTGCACTGCAAACTTGGCAACAAGCTGCTGATCTCTATACGCAAATCGGCGAACACACTCAATTAATCCGCAATCGCATTAATTCAGCCCAAGCTTTGCAAGTTTTGGGATTTTACTCTCAAGCTCAGAAAATGCTGATCAATGTTCAGAAAAAATTAGAAAGTCAAGTAGAATCACCTCTAAAGGCTACTGGACTGCGTAGCCTCGGTGACGTTTTGCAAGCAATTGGTGATTTAGATCAATCAACGCAGATATTACAGCAGAGTTTAAAAGTAGCTTTATCCTTCCAAGCAAATCAACAAGTTGCGGAGGCTCTCATCAGTCTCGCGAATACAGCCCGCCTCAAAGGTGATATTCAAGGCACTTTCAACTTTTATCAACAAGCTCTCAACATATCTATTCCCACAAGTACCCGCGTTCAATTGCTGTTGAATCAATTTAGCTTACTAGTAGAAAGAAAACAATGGCAAACTGCCGCAGAGTTATCACCTCAAATTCAGTCGGAAATTAATCAGTTGCCTCCCAGTCGCATGGCAATTTACGCTCAAGTTAATTTTGCTCAGAATTTAGCCAAACTAAAACAGAAATCTACATTAGATATTCATTCATGGTTAGATATTGCCCAAATTTTGGCAAAAGCTATGGAACAGGGGCAAAGCTTAGAAGATAAGCGAGCGGAATCTTATGCTATGGGTACTCTGGGCTGGTTATATATGCAAACTGACCAATTAGCTAATGCAGAAGACCTGACAAAAAAGGCTTTATTGATCTCTAATAGTATTCAAGCATCGGATATTAGCTATCAGTGGCAATGGCAGTTAGGACGTTTACTCAAAACTAGAGGGGATATTAAAGAAGCACTTACTCTATACAACTCAGCATACAAGACTTTACAATCTCTGCGTAGTGATTTAGTGGCGTTTAACTCAGACGTGCAGTTTTCCTTCCGGGAAAATGTCGAGCCAGTATATAGAGAGTTAGTAGATTTGCTGTTGCAAACAGATAAAGATATTACTACTTCAGGATCAAAGGAATTGGCTAACAATCAAGAGCGTCTCCAGCAAGCTCGTGATGTCATTGAATCCTTACAATTGGCAGAGTTGGATAATTTCTTTCGGTCAGCCTGTTTACAGCCGAAACAAACAATTGATCTAGTAGTTGAACAACAAGACCCACAAGCAGCATTTATCTATCCGATTATTTTGCCAGACCGCCTAGAGGTGATCCTGAAATTACCATCACAAGAAAAATTGCTGCAACATAAGACAATAGTAGCCCAAGATAAATTTGAGAATACCATAACAGAACTAAGAAAATACCTGCTAGATGTGACTGCAACTATTAAGGTACAGCAAAAATCTCACCAGGTATATGATTGGCTAATCAGACCAATCGAAACAGAACTGACCAACAGTGGTATCAAAACTTTAGTATTTGTTATGGATGGTGTATTACGGAATATCCCGATAGCTGTTCTCTATGATCAGCAACAGGAAAAATATTTAGTAGAGAAATATGCGATCGCCTACGCACCTAGTTTACAAATTATTGAACCCAAACCTCTGCAAAATATTAAGTTAAGTATTTTAACAGGTGGAGTCGGAGAACAACGCCGAATTGAAAACCGCGAATTTCCTACACTCCAAAATGTAGGGCGTGAATTAGCAGAAATTAGGTCACAAGTATCTCTAAGTCAACAACTATTCAATCACACATTTACCAAAACTAACCTACAGAAGCAACTAAAATCAAAATTCTTCTCCGTTGTTCATATAGCTACTCACGGTGAGTTTAGTTCCAATCCCGAAGAAACCTTTATTCTCACTTGGGATAAATTACTCAAGGCTAAAGATTTTGAGAACTTAGTTAAACTTAGCGAGTTTAATCAGATTAGCCCTATTGAATTATTGGTACTAAGTGCTTGTCAAACCGCCAGAGGAGACAAAAGAGCAGCTTTGGGACTAGCTGGTATAGCTGTGCGGGCGGGAGCGCGTAGCACTCTAGCGACTTTATGGTCAGTAGATGATAAATCTGTCACTGAAGGTATGAGTCGGTTTTATCAACAACTGAAGACTGGAGTGAATAAATCAGCAGCACTTCAGAATATGCAACTGTTTCTCATGAATCAGGACAAACGCCCATACTTCTGGTCTTCTTATGTTCTACTAGGAAATTGGCTTTGAGCTTTTGCTAGTTTGAAGCAGGATATTCCATCTCGGACGTTACATACTGGAATTTAGACTAAGCAATGCAAAATAACACAGCAGGGCTGAGTGAATCGGAGGCATCCCAAAAATATGCTAGCGTGGCAAAGCTAGCTAGAGCAAAAACTTAAACCTAGTAAATTCGTTATTATTGAAAATTTTGGTTTACCTATTTACGCCTATTTCAATCATTAAAAATCTACTCTAGCAAGTTTTACCGCTCTAGGTGATTTTGGGCTTGAGCTTCACGCTTTCCTTGGGCAATATTACTATTTTTACTATGACTTTACCATCAAAGCCTCATTGCTCAACCTCTATCCCATGAGCGAACGCTGCCTTTTTTCCAGCCTTAGTTTAGTATTTATGTACTATATTTAGATGCGTTCGCCCTGCCTGCTCATATCAGTGGTACAATTAATTGGCCTGAAAATATTATTCCTCTACTTCAACCACCTCATTCCCCCGAACTTAATCCCATTGAGAGGCTTTGGCAGTATCTCAAAAAATCACTTCATAATGAACTTTTTTCTTGTTTACAAGACTTACGCACTCGCATACAACAATTGTTCGAGCAATTAACATTTGAGCAGGTAATGTCTATCTCATCTTATAACTTTATTTTAGAAGCTCTTTTCTATGCAGCTTCATATTAAATTGGTATTAGCTATTGAAACAGAATCAGCACGTCAGTTAAGTGAATTAATTAGTCGTAGAAGACAATTAGTCGAAATGCAGACGGCGGAGAAAAACCGCCGCTCACGCTCTCGTGGTAAGGCTTTAGCGGATATTGAGGCACATCTTGATTACCTGGATAAACGTTTGGAGCAAATTAATTCTGACATTGAGCAATTAACTCAAAACAATCACCAATTAATTGCTAAAGTCAACTTACTCAAAACTACTCCTGGTATTGGTCAAGTCATTTCCACTACTCTAGTTTCGGAATTACCAGAACTTGGTCAACTGACTGGTAAACAAATTTCTCGTCTAGTGGGTGTTGCACCAATTAATCATGATAGTGGTCAACATAAAGGTAAACGGATGATTCAGGGTGGTCGTGGTCATCTTCGTGCTTCTCTTTATATGGGTGCTGTGGTTGCCATTCGTCACAATCCCATCATTCGGGATTTTTACACTCGCCTTATTGACCGTGGTAAAGCTAAAAAATTAGCTCTGACTGCTTGCGTTCATAAGATGTTAGTCATTTTAAATGCAATGGTGCGAGATAATTCTCCTTGGCAGATTTCTGACAACTTACAACCGATTCTTAACACTTAGGAATTTAGCAGTTTTTATACTTTATTTGCGGATGACATCAGCCATCGCCCAGCATCCCCAATCATGGATTCTCACCACTTGGGTAAATTTTTCATGCTCTTTTTGCCTACACCAGAGATCCAGCAACTGAGGAAGATTCGGCGGCGCAGCGTAGTGTCTGGTGCGGGCTGTGACTATCTAGACTATCTAGCCACAAGCTTGTAGCCCGTACCAGACACCCTCGAATCTAGCGCAGCGCTCCTCAGTTGCGTCCATGTTTCCACTCCCACTTTTTTGTTAGCGATCGCTTGACTTTTAAGACAGTCGCTACAGCTACTGTTAACCATCAACAGTCAACAGCCATAACAGTGCGATCGCAACATTGGCTAGTAACGATACTCAATAGCTGTAACAAAATTACCATCTACGGAGATTTTTTTGACGCAACCATTGAGGATTGCTCGTTTATCTTGGGCATTTAGTCCTTGCCAGTAACTTTTATGAGCAAAAGCCTGTATAATTCTTTCCTTGGCAATTAGAGATTGTTTAGAAGCATTATTTGTTGTTCCCAGTGCGATCGCAATCTGTTCTTTGAGGTCATTTTTGATTTGTTCAATTGCTGAACTTGCTGGCAATGTTTCCAGACTATTCAGGGATGCGCGGAGCGTTTTGACTTCTGGGGGTTCTTCTACAATAAGCGGCTCATCTGTTTCCACCAAGTTCGCTAATCGTTCGGCTTCTTGTGCCAATAAATCTACCACTTGGATGTCTAATATTTTGGATGAAATCATATTTTTATTGCTACAGTTGCCAGCTTTATACAATCGGCACTGATAATAATAGATAGCTTGTCCACTCTTATCTACACGTTTGGCGTGGCGTGTCATCGAGCCGCCGCAATGGGTGCATTTAAGTAAATTAGAAAACGGGTTCACTTCGTTGTCTTCTCTTGCAGCCCATCGATTATTGCGATTGTCTCGAATCATCTGTTTGATGCGTTCGTGTTCGGCACAGGTAATGATTGCCTCATCGTCGTGGGTTCCCCATTTAACTTTCCATTCGTCAAAGTGCTTACGTTTTCCCTTTGACTTAACGTAAGTATCAAAAGGCAGACCCCCAGCATAAACAGGGTTGACTAATAAAGCTTTTAAGCCAGGGATTGACCATCTTAGCCCAGACCACGGATAACGTAAGGGGTGGTTAGTTTTATTTGGTGTAAAGGCAATTGTATCTAAGTCATCGTCGCTAACAATCCGGGAAGATTTTTCTAGCTTGTTCCAATTGAGAACTTTTGTTTCGATGCCAAAATCTGAGTGCAGCTTACGTACAGTAGCAGCAACGGAACTGCATTCAAAAAAAGTTTGAAAAATATACTGGGCTAAGTCAGATACCGTTAATTCTCTTCGTCCTGCCAATAAGCAAACGCATGGTGAGGAATCGCGTACATATTTATCTTTGTCGATGCGGTATCCCAATGGGGCGACTCGGTGACTTTTTCCTTGGTTTACCCTATGACGACGTTCGCTTTTTAACCTCTCCGTCACCATTCTCACCTCAAATTTGGCAGCAGCCAGTAACATATCAATCGTTAGTTCCCCGCCAAGACTGTCTGGGTCAACTCCTTGATCTAAGGCTATCAGTTTAATTCCCTTGGAGCGCAATACCTCTAACAAGGAATAAAACAACCGCGATGATGAGCCGATCCGATCAATCCGAGTAAATTGCAATGATTTTACCTTACCCGTTGCAGATGTCTTTAAGTCATTAATTAGTTGTTGTAGCCCTTCCCTGACTTCAGTTGTCCGCGATTGAATATCCCAGTACACTTTTGAACATCCAGCGTTACGCAAGCGTTCTATTTGCTTACGCAACGCACCTTTATCTGTTTGCTGTTCCTCACCGCTAACTCTCGCGTAGCCCCAATTTTCCATAACAACCCATAGATACGACTTTCATTATATTTGATAGTGGATACTTCTATTCTCAGAAATTTTCCGAACAGTTGCAAAAGCATCAGGGTGAAATCTTAGGGGTATAAAGATGAGTGTTATTTATCTCGACAATAATGCTACCACTAAGGTAGACCCAGACGTTGTAGAGGCAATCATGCCCTACCTGACCGAGTATTACGGCAATCCCTCTAGTATGCACACCTTCGGGGGGCAACTTGGGAAGGCAGTAAGAACAGCCAGAGAACAAGTTGCAGCTTTGTTGGGTGCTGATGAATCAGAAATTATTTTTACTAGTTGTGGAACTGAAGGTGATAATGCCGCCATTCGCGCTGCATTGTTAGCCCAACCAGAAAAACGTCACATCATCACTACGCAAGTTGAACACCCCGCAGTCTTGAATGTCTGCAAACAATTAGAAACCCAAGGCTATAGTGTTACCTATCTTTCAGTAAATCGTCACGGGCAATTGGATCTAGATGAACTAGAAGCCTCGTTGACAGGTAACACTGCCTTGGTGACAATTATGTATGCCAACAACGAAACCGGAACTATATTCCCCATTGAAGAGATTGGGATGCGGGTGAAGGAACGTGGCGCAATCTTCCATGTAGATGCGGTGCAAGCAGTAGGTAAGATACCTCTGAACATGAAGACCAGCACCATCGATATGTTAACCATATCTGGTCACAAAATCCACGCACCCAAGGGTATTGGGGCTTTGTATGTGCGGCGTGGTGTGAGATTCCGCCCCTTGTTGATTGGTGGACACCAAGAACGCGGCCGGCGCGCAGGTACAGAGAATGTACCGGGAATTGTGGGCTTAGGTAAAGCCGCAGAATTGGAATTACTGCACATAGAAACAGCGATTAAGAAAGAAACAAGGCTGCGCGATCGCCTGGAACAAACCTTACTCGCTAAAATTTCTGACTGTGAAGTTAATGGTGATATTACGCAGAGATTGCCCAATACCACTAACATCGGTTTCAAATACATCGAAGGCGAAGCTATTCTGCTCTCCCTAAACAAATATGGCATCTGTGCGTCCTCTGGTTCGGCTTGTACCTCTGGCTCACTCGAACCATCCCACGTCCTGCGGGCAATGGGTTTACCATATACAACCCTCCACGGTTCGATTCGCTTCAGTCTTTGTCGCTACACTACAGAAGCACAAATCGATCGCGTCATCGCAGTCATGCCCGAAATTGTCGAACGCCTCCGCGCTCTCTCTCCCTTCAAAAATGACGAAGCGGTTTGGCTGCAAGCACAAGCACAAACATTGGCTCATCATTAATTAGGGGATAGGGTACAGGTTACAGGGTACAGATAATTTTCTATCACCTGTCACCTGTCACCTATCACCTATCACCTATCACCTCTCTTCACTCAGCACTCGGAACTAAATATGTGGGAATACACTGATAAAGTATTAGAACTGTTTTACGATCCCAAAAATCAGGGAGTGATCGAAGACATCGGCGAACCTGGCGTGAAGTTAGCCACGGGAGAAGTAGGAAGTATTGCTTGCGGTGATGCGCTGAGATTGCACATCAAAGTTGAAGTCGAATCTGATACGATTGTTGACTCTCGCTTCCAAACTTTTGGTTGCACCAGTGCGATCGCATCTTCTAGCGCATTAACTGAAATGATTAAGGGTCTGACCTTAGATGAAGCCCTAAAAGTTTCTAATAAAGACATTGCTGATTACCTCGGTGGCTTGCCAGAAGCCAAAATGCACTGCTCTGTCATGGGTCAAGAAGCTCTAGAAGCTGCTATATATAACTATCGTGGCATTCCTCTCGCCACCCATGATGACGATGATGAAGGGGCGTTAGTTTGCACTTGCTTTGGTATCAGTGAAAACAAAGTTCGTCGCGTGGTTGTAGAGAATAATCTTACCAGTGCCGAAGATGTAACAAATTACATTAAAGCTGGTGGCGGTTGCGGTTCTTGTTTAGCTAAGATTGATGATATCATTAAAGATGTAAAGGAAAAGAACGCCGCAACGAATCTCAACACAAATGGCGTGAACCCTGCTAAAGAAATAGCTAATTCCGGGCAGAAACGACCGTTAACCAACGTGCAGAAGATTGCCCTGATCCAAAAAGTATTAGATGAAGAAGTTAGACCAGTATTGATAGCCGACGGCGGAGATGTAGAACTCTACGACGTAGACGGCGATATTGTCAAAGTAGTGCTGCAAGGCGCGTGTGGCTCTTGTTCTAGCTCTACAGCAACTTTAAAGATAGCAATTGAATCCAGATTACGCGATCGCATCAGTCCCACTCTTGTAGTCGAAGCAGTCTAGCACTCAGCACTAAATTACTAAATCTTATGCACACTAATTCTATAGGTTTTTCTGTGGAGCGTTCGCCCCCTTTCTAGCGACGTTCTACATGAGGCTCACTGCCAAAGCTCCATCCGGCATGAGCAGCCCACAAACAAACGCAAAGACCCACCAACCAACTAACCAACTAATTGCAGGAATAAAGAACCATGACTGACGAAAATATTAGACAGATAGCTTTCTACGGTAAAGGCGGTATCGGTAAATCTACCACCTCCCAAAACACCCTAGCAGCTATGGCAGAAATGGGTCAGCGCATTATGATTGTAGGTTGCGACCCTAAAGCCGACTCCACCCGTTTGATGCTCCACGCCAAAGCTCAAACAACCGTTCTTCACTTGGCTGCTGAACGCGGTGCAGTAGAAGATTTAGAACTCCACGAAGTCATGTTGACCGGTTTCCGTGGCGTTAAGTGCGTAGAATCTGGTGGTCCAGAACCCGGTGTAGGTTGCGCCGGTCGTGGTATCATCACCGCCATTAACTTCCTCGAAGAAAACGGTGCTTACACAGACCTAGACTTCGTATCCTACGACGTATTAGGTGACGTTGTATGTGGTGGTTTCGCTATGCCTATCCGTGAAGGTAAAGCCGTGTTTGCTAAAGTTGTTGATTATGCAATTGAGTCAAGATTTTGATTTTATATCACCCTAATTCCGCCCTGGGGCAAGCAGAGAAATTAGTAATTGGCTTTGTTTACATTTCATTTTTTACCCTATATTACACCTTGTGTCAATAAGGATACATGATTTTTGATAAAAATGTTACTGGTTAAGATTTTATAATTGATTGGACAAAGATAAGCAACTAGCAAAAGTAAGGACAAGTTATAGTTATGGACTCAAATGCAGAGCCACCCAATACTCAAAATAATAACCAAATTTGGGAATGCTTACCTACTACTTCCAACTATGTAGATAGGATTGCTTTCAGTCCTGATGGAAAATTATTAGCAAGCTATCATGGGGGGTCAACTGAAATGATCAAACTCTGGGATGTGGCGATTGGTCAAGAACTTTATACTGCTAATTTTGTGGAGCTTCTAGAGATTGCTGGAGGTTCTGATGATTTCAATTTTTGCAGATATTTATTCTTTAAGCAGAATGAAAAAGCCTTAGATTATACTTGGACTTTTTTAGGCTTTATTTGGAATTTAGCACTGGGCAAAGTAGTTAGCGTCAAAGCACTACAGTCACCTTTTAAGGCTTACAAGTGGAAAAGTGTTGCTCTCAGTCCAGATTTGAAAATAGCAGTTTCAACTAATATGAAAACTGGCATCATTAATCTGTGGGAAACATCTACTGAGAAAGAAATTCATAATTTTTCTGTTGGAGAAAACCCAAGGGATATTTATATCAACCAATTTAGCCCGGATGGGAAAATATTTGCCAGCTTAATCTGGTTGGATAATTTTGATAATGACGAGACAATAAAGCTGTGGGAAGTCGGAACGGGGAAAGAGCTTTGTAGTATCCCAGTGCAAGGCGTTACAGGAGAAAACAAGTATGGTGGTGTTCTTGCCTTTAGCTCAGATAGTCGTATCTTAGCAAGTAATTGTGGGGATAGCTTCGCTAGATTAGCAAACGGTCGTATTCTGAGAGGAGAAACTGAATTATTGAGAAACACTATATTATTAACAGATGTACTAACTGGTCAACAATTGTGTAAGTTTGAAGGAGTCAAGAATTACTCTAAGAATATCTGGGGTTATTGCGCTTTCTTGGGTAATAAAGTTGTATCCCTTGCTTTCAGCCCAGATAACAAACTTTTAGCAAGTGGTGACTTAACTGGCACAATAACTTTATGGCAAATTAAAAAGGGGTGGTTTAAACCACTCACAGCTAAGAAAATTCGGACTTTTTCCCATGTTTCTAAACAACCCATTAAAACACTTGCATTTAGCCCAGATGGACAAACTTTAGCCACTGGACATGGCGACAATAATGGCGGGATTACCTTGTGGGATATAAAAAGTGGGGAAAAAGTTCAAACCCTTGCTGGTCATGCGGTATCAGCTTCTAGAGTGTGTTGTAATGGTTTTTTGGATCGTGACCAAGTAGCTGTTAGTCCTGATGGAAAGACGATCGCTAGTAGTGGTTACAATGACATAATTAAACTTTGGGACACACAAACTCGCTCTTTCCTCCGTTCACTTGAATCTAAATCTCATCCGTTCCCTACTGGAAAAATCACTTTTAGCCAGGATGGTAAATTTCTAGTTAGTGTCAATAACTCAGATATTGTCCTATGGGAAGTATCAACAGGTAAGGAAATCCAATCAATGATACCCGCTCCTGAACTTGATAATTTTTACTCACCACGTTGGAGTTCAAGAACTTTAAATCAGTATGGAGATTTATTAGCAATCATAGAAGAATCGACAACTATCGATAGTGGAAAGTTACAGATTAAAGTTCTGCAAGTTCCCACTGGTAAAACTGTTTGTAGCCTCATTGGTGACTATGGATTTCCTTCCCAAATTATCTTCAGTCCAGACAAGTGCTTTTTAGCTACTCGGCATAGTATGTCTAAGTTTGCAATATGGGATATTGCTACTGGTAGGTTGCTTCGTACCATCAACACTGACTACGTTGAAGGTGATACTGACCCTGGAGATCCAGATCCAGTAATTTTAAGCCCAGATGGTAAAATTTTAGCAATTGCAGGAACTGCAAATATCACCTTATGGCAAGTTAGCTCTGGAGAAAAATTACAGACTATTAATCGTTATCATCGGGGTTGGGGAAGTTGCTTGGCTTTCAGTCCCAATGGACAAACTCTGGCTTTTACTGAAAGCTCCGGTGAATCAAACACTATCAAACTTTGGGATCTAAAAACTGGCAGCGAGATTTGCATCGTTCAACAAACCGTATATCGTATTACCTCGCTTAATTTCAATGATAATGGACAAGTTTTAGTGAGTAGTTATCGAGATGGCATGATCGCAGTATGGCAGCAAAAGAGCGTTTAGTCTGAGAGTGCGGTAGTGCGATCTCATTTCCGCTATATGGTTTGCAAAGAGCGATCGCACTACTCACCTACTAACCTAAGTGCTGACTCTAAAACTTGTGTACTAACTCTGAATCCAACCTGAATTAGTTGTTCAAAAATTGGTCTAGCAGCTTCTACCCTACCTTCTTGTTTCGCTAGTAAAATCACACCTAAAGTTCCCCTGGTAAGCATCCCTAAAGCAAGTGCGGCGATTTTGGCGGCGCGATCGTCTAAAATTGCTTCATAGCCTGGGTTGTTATGTATCCAGGTAAGAACTTGACTTTCTCCCAAACCAAGATCCCACGCTGCAATCATGGGTTCAATTTGTTCTACATCTCGAACATAGCCAGATCCTTCATTTAAAATCCACAGCTTTGCAGGATCATTATCTGGTGCAATGCAGATTTCCCGAACCACACCACTAGGAATAATAACTTCATCGCAGAGTTCAAATAGCAGATGAACCTGATTAATCTTAGTAAGTACAATCAATGGCGAAGAATTTACAACCCATCGTCTAGTCACGCTCTAACTCCTCGGCTAATTCTTCAGGAGTCACTTGAAAAGGTGAAACATTATAGCGATGCAGTGCTTCTAGAAACTGGTGACGACTCACTCCAGCAATTTCCGCAGCTTTAGATTGAGAAAGCATCCCAACCTCATACCATTTGACAGCCGCAGCTAAACGCATTTCCTGAACAAAATTTTCGGGATTACTGCGGAGTGCTGAAAACACATCATTTGGCAGTTCGATGCTAATTTGTATGGTCATAGGTTAATTAAGGTCTACGGATTTCTATTACACTAACACTACATTACTCTTCCTCAACACACAGGATTTTTCATGAGAAATTTGACGTTTTTGAATAGAACCACCAAATTTCAAACATTACTCTCTCACACTCTTACTCTCTGCGCCTCCGCGTCTCTGCGTGAAATGAATCACTATTCTTAACCAGTAGCAACAAAATTTAATTCATCATCCGTATCAACTCTTGATTTTCTATCTGTAACCGCAATCGCTCATTTTCTAACCTCAACTTCTCATTTTCCTGCTGAAGCTCAATAGCTATCTCTTGTAATTCTTGTACCTTAGACTTTTTCTTAATTGCTTCTTCAATAGCAACCTTGCGATTTTCCAAACTAAACCATTTTTGATAAATCGATGTGTGCATATTCACCGAATGACCCAAATTATCGGCAGCCGCTTTAATAGGAATCCCCATTAAATGCGCCCGAATTGCCCAAGCATGGCGTAAATCATAGGGTTGAAAAGGAATACCGACAAATCTAAACCATCTATCTGTACCATGCCGAGCAGAATTGATTTGTTTACTGGTAATTTTATCTATAATTTTCGTTTTCAATAACTCAATTGCTGCTGTATCCGTTTTTAAATTAAAAATCTCCACCCAGCGCGGATATAATGGTAGAGCTTCTCTTTCACCAGTTTTACACTCTTCATTTACACGCCAAGTATTCATAGTATTATCTGATGATAACCACCAATCTAAATCAGGATTGACAAAAATTTCTCTTGGTCGTAATCCATAAGCGGCTAACATCCCATATACCCAACGCCACAGTTTCCAGTTATTCCTATCTTCCCTTGTGAGCAATTTACTTGGGCGGTTGAGTGAGTAAGTTTCAAACTTGAGATATTCCTGCTCTATTTCTGCATCAGTAGGTATATCACGCTTGCGTGTAGAACTGGCTTTGATTTTTAAATTACTTAATTCTGGGACTTCTAACCCAGAACATTTACACAATACCCGAATAACTTTAATTAACTCATTTTTGACACTATCTGAAGATGTGCAACATTGTACAGCTTCAATAAAGTTGGCATTTATCGCTGATTTATCTTTTGGTAAGTGTGTTTGAGCAATATAGAAATAACTATTAAATGTGTTCTCACTTTTAAGGTTACGTTTTCTAGTTTGGAAATAATTTCTCTCGAAATCTGCAATCAAATCACCTATTGTTTTTGCTTTAACCTTATTGCGAGTTTTGCCTAAATATTTCTCAGTCCATTGAAATTGTTTTCTAGCAATCAATTTCCCTAATTCATGAGCTTCTTCTTCCGCAGTGTTTAAACCATCAAAATTAAACGGAATACCCAAAGAAATATCATATTGCTTTGTTCCTATACCGTTTTTATCAATATCTCCTGGTTTAATGGGTAGGGTTGTTCTCAGTTGCAGTGAATTACCAGATTTTCTGACGGAAACATTCACCCTAGCTGCTTTGAGTCTAGCATTTACCGCCTTTAACTCCACTTCCAATTTTGCCGCCAGGTGGTTTTCTTGATTTGTGACTGCTTGCATTCTGCCTAAATATCCTCCATCAGTGATGGCTGTTTGTTGAAAATCGGCAAATGCTTCCTGTGTTCTGTTCATACCCTAGATTTACCCTAATAAAAAAACTGTTCATCATTGTCAATGATGACAGCAAACATTGTTTAAAATGGACATTTTTAGTCTATAAAGATAATATCACTGCTCTTTACCGTGAAGGTAAAGCACAGGAAATCTACATCGTTACCTCTGGTGAAATGATGGCGATGTACGCTGCAAACAACATCGCTCGCGGTATTTTGAAATATGCTCACACTGGTGGTGTACGCTTGGGTGGCTTGATTTGTAACAGCCGTAAAACTGACCGGGAAGCCGAATTGATTGAAAACTTGGCTGAACGTTTGAACACCCACATGATTCACTTCGTACCTCGTGACAACATCGTTCAACACGCAGAATTGCGTCGGATGACAGTTAACGAATACGCACCAGACAGCACTCAAGGTCAGGAATACCGCGCATTAGCCAAGAAAATCATCAACAACGACAAGCTCACCATTCCTACACCAATTGAAATGGATGAACTAGAAGCACTGTTGATCGAATACGGTATCCTTGATGATGATTCTAAGCACGCAGAAATCATCGGTAAGCCCGCAGAAGCTACCAAATAGGTGATGCCGTAATTAGGAGATACGGAGAAAGGAAGATGAGGAAGCAATTCACCTTCCCACTCTCCCTTCCCCACTTCTCCCTCTCCCCTCCCTCTAATCCTTCTATTTCCCCATTCGTAAGAGTCATCGAGGCAGACTATGACACCTCCAGAAAACAAGAATCTTGTAGATGAAAATAAGGAACTTCTTCAAGAAGTTCTGAAAGCTTATCCCGAAAAATCTCGCAAAAAACGCGAAAAACACCTCAACGTCCACGAAGAAAGCAAGTCTGATTGCGGCGTTAAGTCTAACATCAAATCCGTTCCTGGTGTAATGACCGCCCGTGGTTGTGCTTATGCAGGTTCTAAGGGTGTGGTTTGGGGTCCTATTAAGGACATGATCCACATCAGCCACGGTCCTGTAGGTTGCGGTTACTGGTCTTGGTCTGGTCGTCGTAACTACTACGTTGGTGTCACTGGTATCAACTCTTTTGGTACTATGCACTTCACCTCCGACTTCCAAGAACGCGACATCGTTTTCGGTGGTGACAAAAAACTCATTAAACTCATTGAAGAACTCGACGTTCTTTTCCCTCTCAACCGTGGTGTTTCCATTCAATCTGAATGTCCCATCGGTCTAATTGGGGATGACATCGAAGCTGTAGCTAAGAAAACTTCTAAGCAAATTGGTAAGCCTGTTATACCCTTACGTTGCGAAGGTTTCCGTGGTGTATCTCAGTCTTTAGGACACCACATCGCTAACGACGCTATCCGTGACTGGATTTTCCCAGAATATGACAAGCTGAAGAAAGAAAACAGACTTGACTTCGAGCCAAGCCCCTATGATGTAGCTCTAATCGGTGACTACAACATCGGTGGTGATGCTTGGGCTAGCCGGATGCTGTTAGAAGAAATGGGCTTACGTGTAGTAGCTCAGTGGTCTGGTGATGGTACTCTGAACGAGTTGATCCAAGGACCTGCTGCTAAATTGGTTCTAATCCACTGCTACCGTTCTATGAACTACATCTGCCGTAGTTTGGAAGAAGCTTACGGTATGCCTTGGATGGAGTTCAACTTCTTTGGTCCTACCAAGATTGCTGCTTCTTTACGTGAAATCGCAGCTAAATTTGACTCCAAGATTCAAGAAAACGCTGAGAAGGTAATTGCTAAGTACACACCAGTAATGAACTCTGTACTTGAGAAGTACCGTCCTCGCCTAGAAGGTAACACCGTAATGTTGTACGTAGGTGGTCTACGTCCTCGCCACGTTGTTCCCGCTTTTGAAGACTTGGGTATCAAAGTTGTTGGTACTGGCTACGAATTCGCTCACAACGACGATTACAAACGTACCACCCACTACATCGATAACGCCACCATCATTTACGATGACGTTACCGCCTACGAATTTGAAGAGTTCGTAAAAGCTAAGAAGCCTGATTTAATTGCTTCTGGTATTAAAGAGAAGTACGTCTTCCAAAAAATGGGTCTTCCCTTCCGTCAAATGCACTCTTGGGATTACTCCGGCCCTTATCACGGTTACGACGGATTCGCTATCTTCGCCCGCGATATGGATCTAGCACTCAACAGCCCCACTTGGAGCTTGATTGGCGCACCTTGGAAGAAAGCTGCTGCAAAAGCTAAAGCTGCTGCCTAATTAATTCCAGGAGACGGATAGCCTGGGGTTTTTGCCCCAGGAAGCTAGGGAAGAATGTGAATGCTGAATGCTGGATGAATATTTTCATTCATTATTCATGATTCATCACTCGTGACTCTCTTGGCAGGAGTGAATGTCCCAGGCTATTCCCACACATCACTTACTAAACCAACCAGCAAGCGTAGAGAGAGAGACAAATGCCACAGAATCCTGAAAGAATTGTAGACCACGTTGATCTATTCAAACAGCCAGAATACACCGAGTTGTTTGAAAACAAGAGAAAGAACTTTGAAGGCGCACACTCTCCTGAAGAAGTTGAAAGAGTTTCTGAATGGACAAAATCTTGGGACTACCGGGAAAAGAACTTTGCTCGTCAAGCTTTAACCGTTAACCCCGCTAAAGGTTGTCAACCTGTAGGCGCAATGTTTGCTGCTTTGGGTTTTGAAGGTACTCTTCCCTTCGTTCAAGGTTCTCAAGGTTGTGTTGCTTACTTCCGTACCCACCTCAGCCGTCACTACAAAGAGCCTTGCTCCGCAGTATCTTCTTCTATGACAGAAGACGCAGCAGTATTCGGTGGCTTGAACAACATGGTCGAAGGTATGCAGGTTTCATACCAACTGTATAAGCCTAAGATGATTGCTGTTTGCACCACCTGTATGGCTGAAGTTATCGGTGATGACTTAGGCGCATTTATCAGCAACTCTAAGAATGCTGGTTCTATTCCTCAAGACTTCCCCGTACCCTTTGCTCACACACCTAGCTTTGTTGGTTCTCATATCACTGGCTATGACAACATGATGAAGGGTATTCTGTCTAACCTGACAGAAGGCAAAAAGAAAGCTACCAGCAATGGTAAAATCAACATTATCCCTGGTTTTGATACCTATGTAGGTAACAACCGCGAAGTTAAGCGGATGATGGGTGTAATGGGTGTTGACTACACCATCCTGTCTGATAGCAGCGACTACTTTGATTCACCTAACATGGGTGAATACGAAATGTACCCAGGTGGTACAAAGTTGGAAGATGCGGCTGATTCTATCAATGCTAAAGCAACCGTAGCTCTCCAAGCTTACACCACACCCAAGACCCGCGAATACATTACAAAAGAGTGGAAGCAAGAAACAAAAGTTCTGCGCCCCTTTGGTGTTAAGGGTACTGATGAGTTCTTGACTGCTGTTTCTGAATTGACTGGTAAAGCGATTCCTGAAGAATTGGAAATCGAACGCGGTCGTTTAGTTGATGCTATCACCGACTCCTACGCTTGGATTCATGGTAAGAAGTTCGCTATCTACGGCGACCCAGATTTGATCATCTCCATTACCAGTTTCTTGTTAGAGATGGGTGCTGAACCAGTACACATCCTCTGCAACAATGGTGATGAAGTCTTCAAGAAAGAAATGGAAGCTATCCTTGCTGCTAGCCCCTTCGGTAAAGAAGCTAAAGTTTGGATTCAAAAAGACTTGTGGCACTTCCGTTCCTTGTTGTTCACTGAGCCTGTAGACTTCTTCATCGGTAACTCTTATGGTAAGTACCTGTGGCGCGATACCAGCATCCCAATGGTGCGGATTGGTTATCCTCTCTTCGATCGCCACCACTTACACCGCTATGCGACCCTCGGCTACCAAGGTGGTCTAAATATCCTCAACTGGGTTGTTAACACCCTTCTGGATGAAATGGATCGCAGCACCAACATCACTGGTAAGACCGATATCTCCTTTGACTTGATCCGCTAGAACTTGATTTCAGGGTTCTATTAACAGGTAGAGATTAGGGACTGGGGACTGGGGACTAGGGATCGGGAAGTTAATTCTTCCCAGTACCCAGTACCTGATCCCCAGTGTCCTAACTTATCTTTTTCCTCTATTCCCTCTGTTCCCTTCAGATAAGTAGTATGTCATCAACTCACACTCACCATCATCACCCTAATTTACATCCACCCAACTATAAAAAAGCCGGCACAATTGATGTGCTTCGTCCTTTGCGTCGTTGGGTTGATACTATTCCGGTTAAAAATTCTCGTTTCGCTCATCTTGTTTGCCAGGTAATTCCTTGCTGTTGTCCTTTTGAGCGAAATATTAGTTTATTTGGGTGGAATCTACACATTCCACCACTGTGTAAGCTCAATCCTCTCTATGATGAATTTGTGGGATTGCGGTTTCGGGCTTTGTCTTATCTGGCTGATGAATGTGGAGAGGATATCACGAAGTACATTTGCTAGAGGCTAGAAGCTAGGGACTAGAGGCTAGGGAAGAGGAATTTTCTGGCTTTTTGTTTTAGCTAATTAGCTGTCTTTCTTGCAAAGGTCAAGTTTATGAAAATTTAACCGCCGGTGAGTTAGTACTGCTTTGCGTAAAGGGTTGGTTTTTTTAACGCAGAGGTACACGGAGGTTAGCGCAGAGGTACACGGAGTATTTCTTAAGTTAATTCGCTGGGAGTTAAGGGAATGCTTGGTGTATTTTGTGGGGTTAGAGAAGATTTTTGCTGGAAGTTTATGATGAACGGTCATCAGTAAACAGGTTGGTAGTTAATAACTGTTTGCTGATGACTGATAACTGACAATTGAAAATGTCGATCTAGGACGAGAAGAGAGATGAACACCCAAGGTAAAATCAACGAGCTGCTTAATCAGCCTGGATGCGAGCATAATCAAGAGAAACACGGTGCAAAGAAGAATAAGTCTTGTACGCAACAAGCACAACCGGGTGCGGCTCAAGGGGGATGCGCTTTTGATGGGGCGATGATTGCTCTAGTACCTATTGTCGATGCGGCTCATTTGGTTCACGGACCGATCGCCTGCGCTGGTAATTCTTGGGGTAGTCGTGGTAGTCTCTCTTCTGGCCCCCAACTCTATAAAACGGGCTTCACTACCGATATGACTGAAAATGATGTGATTTTCGGTGGTGAGAAGAAGCTATATAAGGCAATTCTGGAAATTAACAAGCGTTACAATCCAAAAGCTGTCTTTGTTTACGCTACTTGTGTGACGGCTTTGATTGGTGATGATATTAATGCTGTCTGTAAAACGGCGGCTGAGAAAATTGGTACTCCGGTGATTCCTGTGTTTGCGCCTGGGTTTATTGGTAGTAAGAATCTCGGCAACCGTTTTGGCGGTGAAGCTTTATTAGATTATGTTGTCGGGACAGCAGAACCGGAGTTCACCACACCCTATGATATAAACTTAATTGGCGAGTACAATATCGCCGGGGAAATGTGGGGAGTCCTGCCGTTACTAGAAAAATTGGGTATTCGCGTCCTGTCAAAAATTTCTGGCGATGCTCGATTTGAAGAAATCCGCTATGCTCACCGCGCCAAGCTGAACGTAATGATCTGTTCGCGGGCGTTGCTTAATATGGCGAAAAAGATGGAGGAACAATACGGCATCCCCTACATTGAAGAGTCTTTTTATGGCATCGATGATATGAATCGGTGTCTGCGGAATATTGCTGCCAAATTGGGCAACCCTGATTTACAGGAACGCACAGAAAAGCTGATCGCTTCAGAAATGGCAACTTTAGATTTGGCACTTGCTCCCTACCGCGATCGCCTCAGAGGTAAGCGAGTTGTCTTATATACTGGCGGTGTCAAGAGTTGGTCAATTATTTCGGCAGCTAAGGACTTGGGTATAGAAGTTGTCGCCACTAGTACCAGAAAAAGTACCGAGGAAGATAAGGCTAAAATCAAGAATTTGCTTGGTACTGATGGCATCATGCTAGAAAAGGGCAACGCCAAAGAATTACTAGAACTGGTAAAAGATACACAAGCTGATATGTTAATTGCCGGTGGACGTAACCAATACACTGCCCTCAAAGCCCGGATTCCTTTCCTCGATATCAACCAAGAACGTCATCATCCCTACGCTGGTTATGTAGGAATGTTAGAAATGGCGCGGGAACTGTACGAAGCCCTCTACAGCCCGATTTGGGAACAAGTTCGTAAGCCTGCACCTTGGGACGAAGATATGGGGACATGGGCGAGTGAATATACAAAAAATCAAGATCGCGCCTTGGCATCCATAGAAGAATTGATCTAATTGGACATGGGGCAAGAAAAAATCTTTTGACTTTTTCTTTTCCCTGTCCCCTGTCCCCTGTCCCCTCTATAGAGGAGTTAATCCGATGGCGGTTGTCACTGTTCCCAATAAATCAGTTGCAGTCAATCCTCTCAAGCAAAGTCAAGCTTTGGGTGCGTCGCTGGCTTTTTTGGGATTGAGGGGGATGATTCCTCTGTTCCACGGTTCTCAAGGTTGTACAGCCTTCGCCAAGGTGGTGTTAGTTCGTCATTTTCGGGAAGCGATTCCCCTGGCTACGACAGCGATGACGGAAGTAAGTACCATTTTGGGTGGGGAAGAGAACGTTGAACAGGCGATTCTCACCCTAATAGAGAAATCTAGCCCCGATATTATCGGTTTGTGCAGCACAGGACTGACAGAAACCAGAGGCGATGATATTGAGAGATTTTTAAAGGATATCCGCGATCGCCATCCTGAAATTGCTCACATTCCAGTTGTCTTTGCACCCACACCCGACTTTAAAGGGGCGTTGCAAGATGGGTTTGCGGCGGCTGTAGAGTGCATAGTTAAAGACATTCCCCAACCAGGCGGAATCAAAAGTGAGCAAGTTACAATTCTCGCCGGTTCTGCTTTTAGCCCAGGGGATTTGCAAGAAATCAAAGAAATTGTCACCGCTTTTGGATTAGAACCTATTTTTGTACCTGACATCGGTGCTTCCTTAGATGGACACCTGGAAGATGGTTACAGTGCGGTGACAACTAGCGGTACAACAGTCAAACAACTAAGAGAAGTTGGTTGTTCCGCCTTTACTATCGCCTTGGGTGAAAGTATGCGGGGTGCTGCCAAAATTCTAGAAGAACGGTTTGGTATTCCCTACGAAGTGTTTAGTGAACTCACTGGCTTAGAACCAGTAGACGAGTTTTTACAAGCACTAGCCATCCTCAGCAGCAACCCCGTCCCCGAAAAATACCGCCGTCAACGCCGGCAATTGCAAGACGCGATGTTAGACACGCACTTTTACTTTGGTGCGAAGCGAGTATCCTTAGCATTAGAACCCGATTTACTGTGGTCAACAGTGCGGTTTCTGCAATCGATGGGGACGCAAATCCATGCAGCCGTTACCACTACACGTTCTCCCCTGTTGGAGAAACTCCCCATCAAAAGCGTCAGCATTGGAGATTTAGAAGACTTTGAAGAATTGGCAGTTGGATCTGACCTGCTGATTGGTAATTCTAACGTAGCTGCGATCGCCAAACGACTTTCTCTTCCTCACTATCGTCTCGGTATACCTATTTATGACCGTTTAGGTAATGGTCTGTTCACAAAAGTAGGTTATCGCGGCTCAATGGAAGTCTTATTTGGCATCGGCAATCTATTTTTAGAAGCAGAAGAAGAACGAGTGAAACATCTATGGGGACTGGGGACTGGGGACTAGGGACTGGGGACTAGGAAAATGTTCCCAACAGTATCTCCCAATACCCAATACCCAGTACCCAGTACCCAATCCCCAAAAGCAGGAAAACCAGCATGAAAATTGCCTTTACGACTACCGACCACGTTCATATTAATGCTCACTTTGGTTGGGCGAGAGAAATTGATGTCTACGAAATCAATGCCGAAGGATATCAATTTTTAGAAACATTAAACTTTGAAGGTGACTTACAACAAGACGGCAACGAAGATAAAGTCACACCAAAACTAGAAGCATTAGTTGACTGTGCCATTGTTTATGTTACAGCTATTGGTGGAACTGCGGCTGCTAAATTAATTAAAAAAGGCGTAACCCCAGTTAAGGCACGTTCTGAAGAAGAAGAAATTAAAGAACTTCTAAATAAATTAGTCACAACCCTCAAAGGTAATCCTCCACCTTGGTTACGTAAAGCATTGCAACCAAAAACCACCAGCTTTTTAGATGAATTGGAGGATGAAGCAACAGTATGAGTTCAGAAAATAATGTCAACGACACCACAAATAGCGTAGTTGCCAACTCAGCTTTCCTAAAAGTATTAGTATTACAAATCCGTGGACAAGACAGCTACGGAATTTACCGTAATTGGTCGGATGAACTACTACTAAAACCCTTCGTTGTTCCCAAAAAAAAGAAGCGGGAAATTTCCATCGCAGGTGAAGTTGATGCAGTTACCCAAGCGCGAATAATGTCATTTTTCCGCGCCATCGCCGCCAGAATCGAACAAGAAACAGGACTAATTTCCCAAGTAGTCCTTGACTTAAGTCATGAAGGCTTTGGTTGGGCATTAGTATTTTCCGGTCGTCTATTACTCACCGTCAAAACCCTACGTGACGCTCACCGCTTCGGCTTTGACTCCCTAGAACATCTAGCAGAAGAAGGCGAAAAATTCATCGAAAGAGGACTTGACTTAGCCAACCGCTTCCAAGAAGTCAGCAAATTGTAATAAAAACTCTGTGTCTCCGTGTCTCCGTGGTTCATCAAATCTTCTTAACCACAAAGACACAGAGACACAAAGGAGAAGAAGGTGCAAATAGAAGAAACCAGCATCGAAGAAATCCAAACTAAAATCAAACGCCTCAACAGTAAAGCCGGGCAAATGAAAATGGATCTGCACGACTTAGCAGAAGGCTTACCCACAGATTACACACAATTAATGGATGTTGCAGCCGCAACTTATGAAATTTATCGTCAGCTTGATGAACTTAAGCAATATCTCAAGCAATTGGAGAACGCTAAATGACTAAAACTATTGAAGAATTCAAAAAACTCGTAGATGCAGAAGAATATTTTAAATTCTTTGAATTAGACTACGACCCCAAACTTGTTAATGTAAATCGTTTACATATTCTCAAAAAATTCTCTCAATTCATGAGTGAAATTGATAGTAACCCTGACTTAAATACAGAAGAAAGGTTAAATCAATATTCATTGGCATTGCAACAGGCTTATGAGACATTTCTCGAATCATCACCTCAACAACAAAAGTTGTTTAAGGTATTTAAAGACAAGCCAAAAAATGTAATTACGCTGACAGAACTCAATTCTGATTAGGAGGTATAAAGTGATCAACCTAACGCCTACCGAGTTAGAACGATATAGTCGCCAAATGATGCTACCAAACTTTGGCGAAGTAGCTCAAAAGCGTCTGAAGTCAGCGACGGTTTTAGTGACAGGTGTGGGGGGATTAGGCGGTACGGCTGCGCTTTACCTAGCAGTAGCAGGCGTTGGGCGGCTAATCCTAGTCCGGGGCGGTGATCTGCGACTGGATGATATGAATCGTCAGGTTCTGATGACGGATGATTGGGTAGGTAAACCCAGGGTTTTCAAAGCAGAAGAAACCCTCAAGGCGATCAATCCTGATATTCAGATAGAAGCAGTTCACGACTATATCACCCCAGAGAATGTAGACTCGTTAGTGCAGTCTGCTGATATGGCTCTTGATTGCGCTCACAACTTTACAGAGCGTGATTTGTTAAACGCAGCTTGTGTACGCTGGCGGAAGCCAATGGTAGAAGCAGCGATGAACGGGATGGAGGCTTACTTAACCACGATTATTCCTGGTGTGACTCCTTGTTTATCCTGTTTCTTTCCAGAGAAGCCGGAATGGGATCGACGTGGCTTTTCTGTATTGGGTGCTGTTTCTGGGACATTGGCTTGTCTGACAGCATTAGAAGCAATTAAGCTGATCACTGGATTTAGTCAACCTCTGTTGTCGCAATTGTTGACAATTGACTTCAATCGGATGGAATTTGCCAAGCGTCATTCTCAGCGCGATCGCTCTTGTCCAGTATGCGGTAACAATGCCCCTTGGCGATACGCACAACCCAATTCGATGGAAGCTAGTAGTAATTGCACACATAGTTAACTGGGAGAGTAATACTAATATCTCCTGACTGACTACTCATAACTCAGCACTACAAACAGCCCACACCTAGAATTACAAAAACTAATCGCTACAAATCAGGAGATTTAATGACCATAACCTTAACAGAAAAAGCAGAGTTTCGTTTATGGGCATTCTTGCGCGGTTCAGCCTCTGAGACTGATGAAACCACTACAAAGGGTGTCCGCCTATCTATCAAAGATGGTGGTTGCAGTGGCTATGAGTATGGTATGGATATCACCAGCAAGCCACAGCCGGATGATTTAGTCATCCAGCAAGGTAAAGTTTTGGTTTATCTCGATGCCAAAAGTGCGCCTTTATTAGAAGGACTTGTCATCGATTTTGTAGAAGGGGTTGTTGAAAGTGGCTTTAAGTTCACTAACCCCAAAGCAACCAGTACCTGCGGTTGTGGTAAGTCCTTCAAAGCGGGTGATTCTTCCCCCAAAGGCGTACCTTGCAGCTAAATAATTCGTAATCGATCATGCGTAATTCGTAATTTAGGTTAATTACGAATTACGAATTACGAACTACGAATTAATAAAAGTTTCCCTTAGACAAAATAAAACAGACACTTGTCTTTAACCTCGCAACAAAAGCAGTGTCTCTCTCCGCCCCAATTCTCGAAGAGTCAAGGGAGATTTAAAAACTTCGAGAAATTTATCCCATCCTGTAAATCTTGAGGAGAATCGGAAAATGGCAACCTATCAAGTTAGATTGATCAACAAAAAAGAAGACCTCGACACCACAATTGAAGTCGATGAAGAGACTACAATTTTGGATGCAGCAGAAGAAAATGGTATTGAATTACCTTACTCCTGCCATGCAGGTTCTTGCTCTAGCTGTGTAGGCAAAGTTGTTGAAGGTGAAGTTAATCAAGAAGATCAAAACTTCTTGGATGACGAACAGATGGGTAAAGGATTCGCTTTGCTTTGCGTTACCTACCCCCGTTCTAACTGCACAATTAAAACCCACCAAGAAGCATATTTGGTTTAATCAACTGCTGTAGTCGCTACCATATACAGTTTTTGAAAGTATATCTTTAATCAGGATGAAGGATGTAATTCATCCTTCATTTTTCTATGTCATTTTTTTTGTAATTGGCAATGCTTTTAGTATCATAAAAACACAATTTTACGTTACGGGTATTGACTAAATTACAGTTATTCAAGATGTGCAGGTTATCATTTACAGTTTTCTTGATTTTCAATCACTTACTACTATGTTTACTCCTTTTAGTGTGACTGGCTGCTCATTAGAATTGCTCAGACTAGGAGAAAGAGGCATTATCACTTTTTGTAAAATTCCAGATAAAACTCTTCTAAAAAAACTTGCCTCACTGGGTTTAACAACAGGCGTTACCATCACTGTAGAACAAGAATTTCCTACGTTAATCATCAAAGTTGGTAGCATTCTATTAGAGATAAACAAAGATTTGTCACGAGCTATCTATGTTCGTATTATTTAGATTTTTCAGTAAAGCTTGTTAATAATTAAGACTTTTTTATTATACTAAAATTGCCATATTCATTATTATGTCAGCTTTTTAGCGTCTTTTATATCACCTCAATTTCTTCAATCTACAACAAAAATTCTTCAGTAACTACAGCACCATTAAAGCTGACTTCAACCTTAAATTGTTGTCCTGGAGATTCGTTAAATTCTAACTGAATAGCATTATCAGACGTTCTTGCAGTAACTTCTTGACTTTCTGACTCAGAAGTATTGTAGTTAAGGGTAACTTTGAGTTGCAACCCAAGTGGTAGATATTGCTTGTTGCTTGGTAGAATTTGTACAAGAATATCTTTATCATTGTTAACTGCACTTTTTTGGTTAACAACTAAGGCAAAACTTTCTCCATTTAGTAGGATTCCAAAATCAAATAACTTAGTACCTGAAATTTCATAACTATTTGACTTATTGACACTCCTAGCAAAACCGACATCTAAGTTAATAGGAAGCGTCTTCCAAATAATTTCCGTAGATTGCCAACCTTCTGTAAAAATTCCACTCAACCAATCACTCAAGCTGACAAGTATATTACTCGTGTTTTTTTGTGCCTGATTAGCTTTAAATTGAGATGGTAAAGGTATTGCTTTTACTTCTAAAAAACGAGCAGATAACAAAAGATTATTTATCTCTTGATCAAACCACTTAAGCATTAGTATACAAGACCCATCTTCCTGGATCTCTAAATTATTTGTATAGCAATGTTCAACTATTTGATCATGACGCAAAAAGCCATAAATAGTTAATTTTTCCTCTTCTTCTGACACCTGCAACAAGACATAAAAATGCGCGGCTAAGTTCGGTGAATTTATAACTTCTTCTGGTATAGTTAAAAAATCATTATCTAAGTTATCTACAGTAATCAAATAGACATTAAAATCCTCTAATATTAATATAGGAACGTCAATAAGTGCATTTGTACTAATGCGTTGAGATATAGAACAACTAACTCGATGAATTTTAATATCTGGGGTTGTTTCTCTCAGCCATTGTTCAAAACCAAGTAATGCTAGTGCATTTAGATAGACTTTCCATTCTCTTGCTTCATCTAAGTTGCAGTTGCTAATTTTTTTAGCTTCTTCAAAATGTTCCGGTTCTAGCCAAACAAATTTATGTGACAATTTTTGTCTCCAGTATTGTGGATAAACTAAAGCATTCATTATATCTAATCTCCTGCTTATATTGCATCTCATGATAATTCATCTAAGTATTATTACTAATAATTAAGGATTAGCTCATGCTGCATTATTAATCGAATCATTGATATAGCGGCATAAAATTTGAGCAAATAAGCTATTTTTACTCTTTTTTTTACCACTTTGCATTTCTGCGTGTGCTTCTAGAAATGTTGTAGTTAACGCATAACTTCTAATTTCCTTAGCAATATTTTTTAAATATTCGGGGTCAGTAGAAATCGCTGTCACCCTATTTGCTAAGTCAGGTGGTGTAGTCACTTTTGATATTTGCTCAATAAATCTCTCTTCCGTGCGGTATTGAACATTGTCTAAAAGACTTTCTAATTTAAATACGCGTCTAGCTTTACACCAAGGTATATCCCATAGTTTAGCAATCTCCCCTAAAGACATATTCTCTTGGTAGTAAAGTCGCAAGCCTTCATAGAATTTATCAGCAAAATTTTTATAGCCTTTACTATTTTGTAAATATTTATAATGCTGAGAAATCACTTCTGATATTGCTTGATATAAAACATTTTCAAACAAGGCATTACAGACAGATTGTAATTGCTGTAATTCAATATCCTCTGGATCTGGATCTGTATGGTGAGGTAATTCTTGATTAGGGAGATAATCATTAATTGATTGATCATAAATTTCTGTAGGTATGGTTTTGAGTTTACCTGTTTTCTGGTAAATTATATCCTGACGTAAAATTTCTGCAATTCTTTTCAAATGATTTATGAGTTCTCTAGAAGAATTAACAACAGTATTTCGTTGTTGCAACAAAATGATCATTTCTTGAATTTGGTTGATTGTTGGTTCAGAACAAAGCCCTCTTTCGTTGGATTTACGTCTATCTCGGCGGTAGACTGCATGAAACACCTCGACAATTTCACTGTCCCCTTTTTCAAAAAGTGCTTGTATAGAACGGGGAATTTCTCTACATAATAATCCCCAATCACTGGGTGTTTGGATGCCGAAATCCCACAAAAATAACCTGAGATTTTGATTTTGTTTTGTTAGTCTCCACGTCCAATTATCTAAACTTTCAGTAGAATTTAATTTAGGATTAAATTTTCGCAAAACTTCCACAGTAAAAAACTCTGCTTCTTTCGCTAATGGCTGAGTTGTGCCATCATTATTTAATCTTTGCTGAGTTTGTTCTTGACTATCGAAAATTACTAGGCTTTTACCATCATCATTTAAAACAAATGGCAGAAAATCAAGATAGCTAAAAAGTAGTGCTTCAACTTCAGATTTATAGATGCTAGCGATTTTTTTACAGGCGACAAGAATGGTTTTAGAAATATAGCATCTTAGACAAAGCCCTGCGATCGCACGTTGGCGAATATCAGCAGCATGATGAAACATCTCCCACAGAACAGTTTGAATATGTTTGTTGTCTGCTGGTGATAGTGTGGATTTACTAACGAATTCGGAGAAATGTATCTTAAAATACTCCTGTGCTGGATAGACTTGTTTAAGTTTGTAACCTCCTTTTAGCTGATTCTCTTGGAATGTAGGAGAATCAATGACTTGAATTGTCCAGTATCTTGACGGAATTAGCATAGTTCTTCAAATTACATCGCTTCTTATCAAACTTGAGATTCTCAGCGAAGCTATTTCTCCAGAAACCATAATTAGGAATATTCTGGAGAGCTACATCTATATATATTGGAGTTTTGGGAACTTATACAGATGCTGCTGCTAGAGTATCAATATTTATGTACCAGGTCTTGACAAAGTAAAGAAACAGAAAATGAATCTGGTAAAAAAGCTCTCTTTGGTGACTAAGTGTATAAGTAGATTTTAGTTGAATCTATATAAAACTAGAAGCGAGATTAACAAAATCAAATCTGCTGCTAAATCTATAAGTCAGTTTTGCTGGAATTTATGTAGTAGAAGCAAGGTAAAACAAACCATACTTTTTCATAAAGTTCACGTTCTGCATTGCACATTACAAGGATAAAAGCTACAAATATGTAGACTCTATTCTTCTACATAGATATGCTGAATTACTTTCTTAGATTTGGAACATATTCAACCTTTCACAACTAAAAAAAGCAACGAAAACATGGCTAAATTTATAGTTAAAACAAGCTTACTAGCTGCGGCTATTGTTCTGCTTAATGCTGGACAACAAGTTCAAGCCTCTACATCAAACCAAGTAATTCAATTAGTTAATCAAGCTAGGTCTCAAGGACGTGTGTGTGGAAACCGAAGATTTAATGCTGCAAGGCCAATATCTGCAAATGGTAGCCTGAATCGTGCTGCACAGGTACATAGTTCAGACATGGCTGCAAGAAGGCAAATAAGTCATACAGGTTCTAATGGTAGTTCTGTTGGACAGCGCACAAAGCAAGCTGGGTATCAATGGAGAGCTATTGCTGAGAATGTGGCTGTTGGTCAAAACTCTACGAGTGCTGTAGTCCAAGCATGGCTAAAAAGTCCAGGACATTGCGTTAATATTATGAACCCAAATTATACCGAGGGTGGTGTAGGCGTTGTTCGGGGTCGTGATAACAGGCTTTATTGGACAATGGTCTACGGTAGACGTTAAAGCAATTAGCTTGCACAAGTGTATAAGTTAATTGAAGGAAAACGTATCTAAAAATAGAAGCAGGAAAACAAATTACCTTAATTTCTTGCTTCTACTCATCTGTATTTCCAGGTTTTATCTCACTGACACACCCCAGATAGGAGATATTTTTCAATTTAGAAATACGTAAAAAATAAACGGTATTCACTACAAACTTAACTACAATGCTCGTTGTTTAAATTAAAGTAAGAGTAAGAGTATAAGTTAAGTGAACTTGCATTTATCTAAAAGTGGAAGTAAAAAAGCAGAAATAATGATTTCTGCTTAGTATTAAGGCTAGTTGATATAAACTTAAATTTTTAAAAATATCAATCATATACAGGGAGGATCAATTCAATGACTTTTGCAAAGCAAATTGATGAAATTATTGGTAAGCGTCACGAGCAAGCAAATATATTAGCAGGTGTTATAGAAAAATGGAGAAATCTTAAAAAGGAACTGGAAATACTTGAGCAAGAACGAAATAACCACATTTCAATTATTTCGGATACCAACTCCAATGCTTATTTACGTTTACAGAAGATTAATTTATCAGCATGGATCAAGAAAATTAATAATAAGATAGATGAATTAGATAATCTCAAAACACGGTTATCTCGCGGAACATTGAATATTGGCGTAGTAGGAAGAATGCGTCAAGGAAAAAGCCAATTACTACAAAGTTTAACGGGACTAACTAATGCTGAAATTCCTACTAGCTCAGATGGAGTATGTACAAGAATTTTGAGTAAAGTTTTTCATGAACCAAGCACAGTCAGAAATGAAATCCAATTTCATTCTGCTGATTCTTTACTAGAAATTATTCATCTATACTACGACATTCTGGGATTAGCTACTAACTCTAAACCAAAATCTATAGATGATTTCCACTCCATAAAGAATGAAGATTTTCCCAGGCTACCTCCAGAGATAATAAAGAAAAATCCCAGTGCCAAATATCTTTACGGGATTCTTCGCGGCAATTATTATAGCAACTATGAAGAATACAAAAAACTCCTTACTGGACAACTTCAAGTAATTCCTCAAGCAGAAATAATTAATTATGTTACTAGAAATCAACAAAATAGTAACGTGAGACCAAATAGCAAATATCTGTCAGTAAGAGAACTGAGGATATTTTGCGAATTTCCTGATGGCGATGAAGTAGGCAAAATTGGAGTAGTTGATTTACCTGGTTTAGGTGATGATGACGTATCAGATGCGGAGTTATTAATTAAAACTATCAAGCAAGATATTGACTTTATTCTATTTGTCCGCAGGCCTGATACGAAAGGAGATAATTGGCAAGAAGCTGATAGAAAAATGTATGGATTAGCAGAAAAAGCTCTTGAGGGTTTTCCTATTAAAGAATGTTCTTTTATAGTTTTAAATAAAGACAAAGATAACCCTATTAAAAGTGAAAAAGATTGCAACCGTTTTCGTGATGAAGTTAAAGAACAAGGACTTGTAGTTTCCAATGTAGTAATTGCTAACTGCACTAACTCTGCTGATGTTAAAAAAGAAGTTCTGACTCCTGCTCTAGAGAACTTAACTAAAAATATTGGCAGGGTTTATGAGCAATATTTACGTTTTCACAATCAAGATTTAATAACTTTTCAGAAGGAAATTTCTCATATCCTAAGTGAAGCATTTAAAGCTACAGAAGGCTTTCAATCTACAGAAAATGAAGAGTTTAATGATTGGTTTGAAGATAAAATTTGGGTGGAAATGAGGAAGAAATTCAACCAAGAAAATAAGAACCTATTGAATAATCAGAATAAACCCCATGAGGAGTTTGAAAAAGAAGTCAATAACGTTGTAGAAAAGTGTTTAAATGGAAAAGCCAAAATTGTTCCAGACACGAATGAAATTGAAGATTTATATGCTAGTTGTGGTAGTTCCTACAAAATGGCGTTCTATATGTGTATTAACGAAGTTAAAACAAACCTAATTAGGGAATTTAAAACATTAGACAAGGCATTAAAAAAATCGGAAATAAAATTACAATTATCAGTAGCTAAAATTTTGTACGAACAGGGTTGGCTTGAAAAACATAGCTCTTTTCAAGAATATAGCTTAAAAGAGGAAGAGTGTGTCGATTTTTTTGTTAAAGTCAAAGAACTAGTTCCTCAACATAGAAAAGAGCTTAAGCAAGCTTTTGAAGAAATTCAACAGTGTACCGATACATATGGAGACACTATTATCAGTTGGATTCAACCTCATCTTGATACTCTAAAACCTGACCAACATCTTGATCCAATATCTAGAAAACAATTTTTCACTGATGAATCTAATTTAATATCTCAACAAGTTAATGAACTTCAGCAGACAGTTGTCAATCTATCTGAAGAGGAAGTTAACAAGTTGGATAGCACAATGCAACAACTTACAGATGATATTAAAGCTGAGTTACTGTCTAAAATGATGGAAGCTATATCGCAATATATGCCTTTTCCTTTATCGCAGAAATTAGTTCAAAATATTTTATATCTTAGCTTGCAAAAAGCATATGTTTTGGTAAAAGGATTTATTAATAGTTCCGCATCTGAAAGCATTGCTACCAATACATTACCTTCTCCAAACAAACCACAAATGGAAAAAATAGAAGAATCAATTATGTCAGAGATTGATTCTTTACGTAAGAAAGTTGTAGAAGACTGTCAGCATACTTTGAAAGATAAGCTAAACTTCCCTAATAAAGAAGCACATACAAAATTTGACAAATTTTTCGCTAATGCTATAGCTTTTAACAAAGCTGAGACTGCATGGCGAGATTTTTATCAATACGAGAAAAATCAAGAACTCTGGCCAGGTGCTAAATCTAAGGAAAATGCTCAACAGCTAGAGAAGGAATGGCAAGATTTAGTAAATAATGCGATAGATGCAAGCAGTGCTGATGGTTTAGTGTTACCTTGATGTGGATTTTTTCAAGATTCAAATATCCTTTAGATTTGCCATTTTGCAAACCAGATTCACAATCTATCAAGAGTCTCCTTCTCAGCAAGAAAACATCACACAAACCAATACAACATCCTATGAATCTTAAACCTTATTTTCTACAGCATTCAATGATTTCATTACTCAAGACTAAAAAATTCATCCGCAGCATTAATAAATTCCCTGCTATTGGATTAATGATATTTTCCTCTTTAACTGGCTCATTGTTATTACCTGAACTTGGCGATGCTGTTTTCCAAAAAACTGATGCTGTCGCCCAAGCGCAACAGGGAAATGGAACTCGACACACAGTACAACCTGGTGAGTTCTTATCAAATATTGCTGAGAGATATTATGGTGATGGTGGCGAAGCTTCTTGGAGAAGAATTTATGAGGCTAATCGGGGTGTAATTGGGCCTGATCCTACACAACTCAGGGCGGGAATGGTACTGGTTATACCTGGAAATAATCAGCCTCGGCCTAATCCTGTTGCTAATAGGGGCAGTTTTCAAGATATGCTATTAGCACTTGGACGAAGAGAAACAGGGCGACAAAATCCCCCCTATAATATTGAGAATTCCTTAGGTTTTATGGGTAAGTATCAATTCGGTGAAGCTCTATTAATTGACTTGGGATATTACAGAGCTAATACTTACTACGGACAACCGGGTGTTAACAAGAATTATTGGCGCGGTACATGGACGGGAAAAAATGGTGCTAATAGCAAGCAAGATTTTTTAAATAATAAAAATAATGTCCAAGAAAGAGCAATTAGCGAGGCTATGAGTTTGAAATGGAGTCGTCTCAATGGTGAACTCCAACAGAGAGGACGTTCTACACGGGATTTTATCGGGCGGAGACAAAGAGGAATAGTCATCACTAGTTCTGGACTTCTGGCGGCTTCTCATCTACGTGGTCCAAAAGCAGCTGCGGAAATGTTACTGTTTGATAGGGACAACCCCGATGAAAATGGTACGTCTATTTTTGCTTATTTGAACGAATTTAGGGGATTTAGAACGCCTTTTGACTAGAAAAACCAAAATATAGCTGTAGAGCGCGTCAGATTGAGATTTAACTGACGCGCTCTACATATTGGATATTGTTACTGGGGGAGTCTTTTACATAAATTGCGATCGCTCTCATTCACTTTGATGTTATGTTGCAAATAATCACTCACCCAACTGCAACTATCAACTAGTAGCTGATTTGTGTTCAAGTTCAAATCCCAGAGAATTAATTTTCCAGTCTTGTCAACTGAAGCAAGAGTTTTACCATCTGGGTGGAAATCGAGACTAAAGACGTAATCATCATGTCCTTGATAGGTTTCCAGTTCCTTCCCGTCAAGACTCCAAAGTTTAACTTTGTAATCTAAACTAGCAGTTGCAATTGTTTTACCATCTGGACTAAATCTCACATGAAAAACACCAGCATTATGTCCTTTAAGAGTCGTAATTAATTCACCTGCCAGCGTCCAAAGTTTGACTGTTTTATCTTCACTAGCAGTTGCAATTATTTTGCCATCTGGACTAAAGCTGACACTATGAACTCCATCATTATGTTGAGCAAAAGTGTTTAGTAATTTACCGTCAAGCGTCCAAAGTTTGACTTTTTTGTCCCAACCAGCAGAGGCGATAATTTTACCATCAGGGCTAAATGTAACACTATTAACCCCCTCTCCATCTTCATCTTGACCTTTTTTATGTGCTGTAATGGTATGAATTAATCTGCCATTCAAGTTACGAATCTCGATAGTACCATTATGTCCAGCACTAGCAATGGTATTACCATCTGGACTAAAACTGACTTGCCAAATCCATTTTTGATCATGTCCTTGAAAAGCATTTATTTTATTACCTAAAAGATTCCAAAGTATGATATGTCCATCTTTAGTTGCGGCAGCTATAATCTGTCCATTAGGGCTAAAACTAACGTTGGTAAACTCTTTATTCTCGCATTGGAGAGGTTTAAGTAACTTCCCCGAATGCTCCCAAATTTTAACGGTTTTATCTTTACTAGCAGTGGCATATTTATTACCATCAGGACTAAAACTTAAGCTATAAATAGCATCTTTATGTGCCTGATGGATTTGATATTTATCCTTTTTGATTTGCCAAATTTTAGCTGTACCATCTTTGCTAGCTGTAGCCATCATCTTGCCATCAGGACTAAAATTAACGCTCCAAACCCAATCTTTATGTCCCTGGAGAGTTTGAATTTCTTCGCCTGATTCACTCCATATTTTTACTGTTGTGTCTGCACTACTGCTAGCAATAAGGGTATTATCTGGACTAAAACTCACACTAGTAACAGCATTTTTATGACCATTAAATGTTTTGAGTAAATTTCCTTTTATACTCCATATTTTTGCAGTTTCATCCCTACTAGCGGTAGCAATTTTCTGACCATCTGGACTAAAAGTAACGCTCCAAACCCAATCTTTATGTCCATTCAGAGTTTGCAGTTCTCTTCCATCTAGATTCCAAAGTTTTACTGTTTTATCTTGACTGGCACTGGCAAGAATATTACCATCAGGATGAAAACTCAAATTTAGAATAGGTTGATCATGTCCTTTGAAGGTTCTGATCAATTTACCTTCCTCATTCCAGAGTTTAATATCTCCTTTGGCATCACCCATAGTAATTATCTTACCATCAGGGCTAAAACTTACACTATCAACCTTGATATTATTGCCTAATAGGGTAGTAATTAATTTACCTTCTATTGTCCAAAGTTTAACGTTACCATCCCAACTTGATGTAGCAATTGTTTTTCCTGTCGGACTAAATTTGACACTACGGACTAAATCTGTATGTCCTATGAGTGTGGCAATTTCTCGCCCTGTTACAGTCCATAATTTTACAGTTTTGTCCTGACTGGCAGTAGCAATAATTTTACCATCTGGACTAAAACTAACATCTGTCACCTCATCTTCATGTGTTTCTAATTGATTGCGTTTTGTAACTTTATAAAGTGCCTCTTGTAATACAACATCGACTTGCTTTTGAAGTTTACTCTTATCTTGAAATACATCAAATGTTAAATTAGGAATTGTTTGCTGGATTTTTTTAGATGCTTTCAAGCCTTCTATAATAGCATCAAAATATTCACCTGAATTTAAAAGAGCTTTGCTTGATACACTAATAGCTTTAATTTCATTCCAACGTGCATTCTGCGATTGCCACCAAGCTACTCCAGCCAGTATCAATGTGAATACTAAACCACCACTAAGTCCTAACATAATCAGTTTTTGTCTGTGATTATGTTGACGTTGTTCCTGTTGTTGACGTGTAATACTAGCATTAATAAAATCTTGCTCTAGTTGTGTTAATTGTTCTCTTTTTTGTTGATACCAATATGATGCTATAGCTAGCCGCGTTCCTGTTAATAATATATCAGTGTTAGGATTATTTTTTTCCCATTCACGCACTTCTGGCTTGATCATTTCTTGCCAAATGCGAAACTCCCGGTTAATTTCTATCCAGTCCCGTAAGGTTGTCCATTCACGAATTAATGCTTCATGAACAATTTCTACTGTTTCTATTTGCTCAATTTCATCCCATTCCGTAACTACTAAACGTTTATCGGCTAAATGTTTCACTAAACTCCAGTTTTCTGGTTTCACATCGTGACGAGTCGCCACACGCTTAGTATCTTCTGTTCCTTCCCCTGGACGCACTAATTGAATAAATACTTTTTCTGCTTGTTGTTTTTCTTGTACAGATAGGGAATTAAAGACTTGATCTGCGTGTTTTGCTAAAGCTTCTTCTAAACCGCCAATTTCTGCATAAGCTTGATGTGTTAAATACCAATTCTTCTGTTTTAACCAAAGCTGTGTAAGTGCAAATTCCAACAAGGGTAAACGACCAGGATGATTACCTACATCATTAATTAGGTTACTTGTTAGCCCCTCTTCTAGTTCCACCTTCATTTTTAAAGCAGGTTTTTCAATTACATCTTGTAATTCCTCCTTTTCCATTGGAGTTAATAACAAAGGGGTGTATTGTTGCAAAACTTTAGCCATCGGGGGATAATCGAGTGCAATTCCCAAAAAATCCGCTCGCATTGTCAAGACTAAAGTAAACTGGGAAGCATAATTGACTGCTAAAAGTAGTGCATTAAGAAAGCTGTAGGATTCGGCTGTCTCGGTAAGAGTATAAATTTCTTCAAACTGGTCTGCAACTAACACAAAATGCTTATTTTTTGTAGAAACAATAATGTTTTCAATAAATTGGTATAATAGATTTTCATCGTGCCGCAAGTTGATACCTAATTCTAGTTCTGCTAATCTATTGGCAATATTTGTTGATATATCTGTTAGGTTTTGTTCCTGAGAATGAAGATATTTGCTTAGGGCGATCGCTAAAGCATCAAATGGATATTTCCCTGGGCGAAAACTGACTATTTCTACATTACCATTTGCTTGTAAATGGGGAAGCAAGCCAGCAAAAACCACAGAAGATTTTCCACTTCCAGAAGCACCCATTACAGGTACTATTGGTTGATTATTTACCGCTTCTACTAATTGAGTAATAAACTTTTCTCTACCAAAAAAGAAATCTGCATTTTCCTGACGAAACGCAGATAAACCTTGATAAGGACACTCAGGAAGTTCGCCAGTCAGCCCTCCTAAATTTTCCCAAGTGGGTGGGGGAGTAATTGTATTTTGACAGATAATTGGTAACCAGCTTACCCCCGGTAGTCGCTTCTCAATATCTTTGTCGTCTGCAAGTTCTTTGAGTTTATCTCTTGCTTGTCTAACTGAATTAAATAACGATTCACCTTGGGAAAACGAACTTAAAAAATATTGGAGAAATTTTTGTGCTGACTTATCAGGTACAGCTTCCCGCCAAACAATAATATAGGGCAAATTTAAATCTGCTAATTGTCTTGCTAAACCTAAACCATCACAAGAGTTAAAAATTGCTAATTTTAACCCTTTACTAATTGCCGATCGCAGAGTTTTTTTAATTTCTTCCAAGCTTAAACTATCATCGGCATTAATATTAATTACACCAGTTTGACCATCACTTTTAGTTGCACTATGACCTGCGAAAAATAAAATATCGTAAGCTTCTTCCCACAAGGCATTAAAATCAGAACGATTTGGTTCTTTAAGAACTATCAGTTCTGCTGCTCGTTTATGCAGATGTTGCAGTAGTTTTTGATCTACAATAGTATCAATATTCCTACTATCACCAAAAATACTGATAATTCTTGCTCTTCTAATTTTACCATCATTCAATGATTGTTCTGATATTCTAGTAGTGGGAGAGTAAGTGTTAAAACAAACAGCAGCTTCACAGGCAGAATTTCCTGATAATAAATCCCACTCCTGCCAAGGTAGTCGATGCAAAATATCTTTGGTTGCCAAACAAGTAATTTTCTCTGTGTGGATAACTAGACTAATCTCTAAATTTGGGTGAGAGGGTAGTATCTGGATTAATTTTGAATGTAGCGGGGAAAGCCATTCATGTAATCTATGCCGTAAAGACTCTGCATAGTTAAGACAATCTGTTTTGGATATATGAGTTACTTGGTTACTTTTGAAACTACCCCTATAGCCGTTAAGTATTGAGTAGTATTGTTGTTTCCAACGTTGATACAGAAGAGGAATTTCTTGATCTGGGGGTAGATAGACTTCTAATTCTGTGGTTTGGCCTTGTGCATTTGCTAGTGTCACTTCAAGCTGATTTTTACCAAATCCGCCCTCAAAGTCCCCTTCGCCAAACTCTAATTTGACCCATATTTCCATATGAAACCTTAAGTGATTTAACTGATGATATTAGGTGTGCTAATTTTTATATTAGCTGTTTTTAGTTATTTATACTTAAGGAATTAGCAAGAATTTATATTATTTGGCAATATTTTTAGACTGTCTATCCACCTGAAAAAATAGCTAGCATGATACGACATAACCATCAAAATGGCTATTAATGTAGTAATTTTTAAGCGGTTTTAACGAATATATACGGCAATGTTTATAAACATTCATAATCTAAACTTATCAGAGTGATAATATATAAGTAAGCTAAATTGTTGCTAGTGAACCAATACCTCAGCAAAAAGCGATTAAAGGGTTATCGCAGACATTCCTACCTTAATACTGGTCTAGCGAAGAAATGTAATGGACAGTAAGATAGCCAGGATTGACGCAAGAGTCACAATTGGTGGTTGGTGCGTGACGCTATAAGTCTCATGACTACGTTCAAATATTCTCGCTGCGTCACGCACCCTACAGAAAAAATATGCCAGTTGCGTAAGTCCTAATAGCTTCAATTGGATGGAAACTGTGTAAATCTATCTCTCAAAGTAACCAGAATTATTAAGGTATTAAATAGTTACGAAACTGCATAAAAGGTATGTCTAATTACCTAAAGCTTTTTCAGACAGCAGCAAATTTAATAACTCACAATTCCATTGGAATTGGGGTTAAGTATGCAGTCTATGCAAAAGCAGTTTGGGACAATTGCAGCAGTTTAGAAATAATTCCCGTCCTTGCAAACATAAGGAGCAGTAATTATGAGAGCCAAACAAATTATGACTCAAGATGTAGCTACTATTCGCGGTTCAGCAACTGTAGCAGAAGCAGTCAGACTATTGAGGCTCAAAGGACTGCGAGCGTTAATCGTAGAACCTCGTCATAGTGCTGATGCTTACGGTATTGTAACCGTTGCTGATATTGCAGGTAAGGTTGTGGCTTATGGTAAAGACCCTGAAAAAATTCATGTCTACGAAATCATGAGTAAACCCTGCATCGTTGTTGATCCTGACCTCGATGTAGAATATGTAGCACGATTATTCTCAACCACAAATATATGGTGTGCGCCTGTAATTCAAGGTGAATTAATGGGCGTGATTTCTGTTACTGATATTGTGAGCAAGGATGACTTTATGGCTAAACCCAAACTAGTATTCTTGCGTAAAGAACTGCACAAAGCTGTTTCTGATGCACGGGCGATTTCTGCTAACTATGGGTCAGACTCTAAACGAGCTATTGAAGCTTGGGATTTCGTAGACGAAATTGAAGCAGAAGCACGTTATTATGGCTTACCAAAATCCGAGAAATCCACTAGAGAGATATTTGCTGAAAAACCACAGCTAGTTAGCATCTAGCGTTAGAAGTCAAAAGTAAAAAGGTAAAGATAAAAAAAGTTTTACTGCCTTTTTACTTTTTAGAGTCTGAGTTTACAACTCTAACTTTCAGAATTCTATAGCATTGTGTTTAGAAATGGTGGGCATTGCTCACCATTACCTTTATTAGACCTTTTGCAAAAGTCTGAAAATGAGATGTGTCATTTTGAATGAAATGTAGAATCTTTGAGATGTTTCGCTTCGCTCAACATGACAGCTTATAGCGTTTCTTAATCACATGAGGTATATCATAGCCCCCTCCTTGCGGCGGAGAGAAGTCTGAGCGGCGGTTTCCGCCGAACAGAACTTCGGGGGAGGGGGTTGGGGGTGGGGTTCTTGTACCTCACTAGAACGATAACCGCTATAAGCATTTATGCAAGAGGTCTATTGTGCAAATTGTTTCTAAATACAACAACCAATGATGAATCAAATCAGTAACCCCAATTTTAGTACAGCAACTCAACAATGGTTGATAGCGAACGGTTACAGCATTCAAGACTTAAATCAGCCTGGGGAAAATGGCGATACAGCTTTGATGAAGGCTACAAGGGAAGGAGTTTACACAGTCGTGAAAGAATTAATTGATGCGGGTGCGGAGATTAATGCCAAAAATAATGATAGTAATAATGCTTTATGGTTTGCTTGTTTTGGCAATCACTACGATTTAATTAATTTGCTCCTAGCTGCCAAAATTGATATCAATAATCAAAATGATAATGGTGCAACTGTTTTAATGTATGCCGCTTCATCTGGTAAAGCAGAAGTTGTGAAATTACTTTTACAATACCATCCTAACTTAGATTTAAAGAATTTGGATGACTATAGAGCCATAGATTTTGCTAGCACAACAGAAGTTTTAAGGATATTGAAAAATGCGTCAAGATAATAGTTCTGGTAAAGCTTACCATGAGGCTACCAAGCATTCTTACTTATCGGTGCAGCTTGATCCAAATTATATTGATGCTTCAACTCAACCAATTGCATTTAAAGTTTATCCAAAGTTTTATAGAAGAGTGAAATTAAATCTCAATAATAAAATTCACTCTTTTATTTGGTTAACTAGTGCAGTTACTTTAGAGAAGGTATATAACAATGTTCCCTACAAACTGCGGGTAAATCCATCAGCTGGCGCACTGTATCCTACGGAGGTGTACGTACAGATTCGAGGTGTGTCGGATATAGTAGATGGTATCTATCATGTAGAAGTTGAGAATAATTGTCTAACACTCATCTATGAATTAATTGATGATGGGTTAGAGAGTTATATTATACCGAACAAAAGTATAAGCGGATTCATTTTTTTCATTAGTTCTGTTTATTATAGGTCTAGTTGGAAATATAAAAACAGGAGCATAAGATATTGCCTGTTAGATAGCGGACACCATTTAGGTGCTATTGCAGCTTCAGCTTATCTTCATGAACGTGATATCCAGCTAATTTTTGACTTTGATAAACTTGCTCTCAATACAGCTTTAGGGTTTGAGAATAAAGAGTTTATTACGGCTTGTGTGGTATCTGGTGAAGCACAAGATCAGAAAGTTAGACAACTCAGACTGAAAG
The DNA here is from genome assembly GCF_022063185.1 of Nostoc sp. UHCC 0870. Classification (NCBI taxonomy): domain Bacteria; kingdom Bacillati; phylum Cyanobacteriota; class Cyanophyceae; order Nostocales; family Nostocaceae; genus Nostoc; species Nostoc sp. UHCC 0870. Next base: position 3,519,354 of record NZ_CP091913.1, read on the forward strand.
TTCCTTTTGTTTGTGGTACAGATTATTTTGAAGCTAATCAATTTATTGAAGATAGCTATCAAACAACAGCTTGTCAAACAAGTCATCAACAACAACTTAAGCAGCCTCAATTTGATTTTGAACCAGACAAATTTTATGAAACTGTCTGGAATAGACGTTCAATTAGACGTTTCCGGAAAGAGTCTATTTTGCAAGAACAATATTTATATGTCTTGCAAAAAATAGAGCAGTCAATCCCCACAGAAAACTTTGAGGAAGTAGAAATTTACTCTGTGGTGCATCGTGTTGAGGGAATGTTACCAGGGTTATATAAAGGCGCGAATTTGATTAAAGCAGGTAACTTCAGCGAACAGACTGGTTACTTGTGTATTAATCAAGCAATAGCGAAAGATTGTGGTGTGATTTTCTTTTTTGTATGTGAATATACCAGCTATCAAACAGCTATGCAGATAGCGGGGTTTCTGGGACAAAGAATTTATCTGGTGAGTAATTATATAGGCATTCAATGTAGTGGCATTGGTGCTTTTTATGATAATGAAACTCAGGAATTCTTAGAAACAGATAAAGATGTGCTTTATGCAATGGCAATTGGAATTTAAGTAGGGATGTAAACAGAAATGAGCGGGCAGAGGTATCATTTTAACGGTGATGACTATCATCCTATGCAGCAATCATCGGCTGATATTATATTGAGACAGCAACTAGAGTATTCGATTAGTAGATACTTTTACGAAGCGTGCGATCGCACTCTACAAAATCTGCTATCTAATTGTCGATGGTATGTGACAACCCAAGCCAACGCCATGACGTTGGTGATTGAATGTCCCGATCAAGTTACCAACTGGCGGGTTTTACAAAAACTTGTCCCAATGGGGAAATTGCTCAACCAAATAGTTAGCAGTGCTAAAATTCGGGTTTGTCCCCCAGAAAGTGAAGGTGTACCGTTTGAAATGAGGGTAGATGAACTCTCTGTTTATCGGGATATGGCCTAAGTGGGAGACAAGGGAGACGAGATTTTTCCCCGTCCCCAGTCCCCAGTCCCTAACTACGAATTATTGTAATTATTTTCTCAAATACCAAATCAGCCGAATTTTGCACCATAGGACTTAAATCAAGTCCAAAATCAAGATTTGCTGCTTCAATTAAATAAACAGTCACCTCTTGGGGAAAATCATCTTGAAAGATTTTCCTACCGATGGCTAAAGCATGATCCCAACGAAAATCATGCAAATTATAACTAGGTTCTGGTAAGGCTGCCAATTCCTCACCAGGAACTTGAAACACTGCGCCAGGTTCAGCACCAGTTGAACTTGCATCAATAATGACTAATTTTTTACTCCCTCTAGCTTGAAACATTACCTCCATTCCGGCTGTTCCACAGTCATATACCTGCACATCAGGATGGGGATTTTCAGCTAGATATTTTTGTAGGCGTTGAGCAATAATTACGCCTATACCGTCGTCACGGCGATTCAGATTTCCACAACCAATAATAGTGAGCATTTTGTATCCTATTATTCTAGTAGTCCATCAAATTTGAATTGAGGGATAAGCTTTTTTTGTAGTAAGGACTTTAGTCCTTAGAAAAATCAGGACTAAAGTCCTTACTACGAACCGTCAAAACTAACTTGATAGACCACTAGACTGTAGAGATGTTGTATGCAACGTCTCTACGTCATTGATTTGGTGCAACTTCATAGAGAATTGGTATTAATATACAATTTTTCTATCTACAGAGGGATTTATTTATTTATCATGTATCTGATGCACATGATGTAATCACATTTAGCTAGAGTGAAATTAGAAATATTAAAAATTTCATTAAGAAACATACTACATTCTCAATTGCGATCGGCTGCATATAATGAACTCTAGGCAATCTTCTGAAAATTTTCCATCTGATTCCTCTGACGAGCCACAGGAGAACCAAAATGAACTGTTTCCAATAGTTAGCATGGGTGCATCTGCGGGAGGATTACAAGCATTCACAGAATTACTCAGCCATTTGCCCACAGATACGGGTATGGGATTTGTGCTAATTCAGCATTTAAGTCCCCATCAAAAAAGTATGTTGACAGAGATTCTGGGTAGGACAACCCAAATGCCTGTAGTAGAGGCACAGGATGGGATGTGTGTAGAACCAAATCATGTCTACGTGATTCCACCCAACGCCGTGATGACAATTTCGCAAGGAGTATTAAAACTGTCACCGCGAGACAAAATCCAGGGGTTGCCTACGACAGTGGATACTTTCTTTTGTTCCCTAGCAGAAGATTACGGAAACAAAGCTATTGGAGTGATTCTATCGGGGGGAGACTCTGACGGCACAAAGGGACTGGAAATGATCAAAGATGCTGGCGGTATTACCTTTGCTCAGTGTGAAGCCTCGGCACAAGTCAGTAGTATGCCAAATACGGCTGTGGCTTCTGGTCATGTAGATTTTATCCTCACCCCGCAACAAATCGCTGAGGAGTTGGGAAAAATCAGCCGTCATCCCTACGTCAAACACCCTACCCCAATCCCACCAACAGAGGAGATACCAGAAAGCGGTAATGCGCTGGCGATAATCTTCCGGTTGTTGCGGGTGTCCACAGGTGTTGACTTTACCCATTATAAGCAGAATACTCTGAAACGGCGGCTTTCCAGGCGGATGATGTTGTACAAGCTGGAAAATTTGGAAGATTACGCTCGGTATCTCCAAAATAACCCGGCAGAAGTAACCGCGTTGTATCAGGATTTGCTAATTACTGTCACCAGTTTTTTCCGTGACCCTGAATCCTTTGCAGCCTTAAAAACCACAATTTTTCCGCTTATTGCCAAGGAACACCAGCCAGACTCGCCCATTCGCGTCTGGGTAGCTGGATGTTCCACTGGGGAAGAAGCCTACTCTATTGCTATTTGCTGGATGGAGTTTTTGGATGTTCAGAAAATCAATCTGCCCATCCAGATTTTTGCTACGGATATCAATGAGGTAGCAATTGAGAAAGCCAGAGGAGGGATTTACAAGCCCAACCAGGTAGCAGATATCTCTCCCGACCGTCTACAGCGATTTTTTGTGCAGGTAGATGGTAATTATCAGATTAGTAAGCCAGTGCGTGAACTGTGTGTTTTCGCTAGGCACAACCTGATTAATGATCCGCCATTTTCTCGACTGGATCTGATTACTTGCCGCAATGTATTAATTTACTTAAGCTCTCCTTTACAGAAAAAACTCCTGCCCATGTTCCACTATGGTCTCCAGCCAACAGGCTTTCTGATGTTAGGCACTTCGGAGACAGTGGGTGAGTTTTCTAACTTATTTACTTTAGTAGACAAAAAGTACAAGATTTATTCTCGAAAAATAGCACAGGCTCGGATCAGTATTGATCTGATGCCTAGTAATTATCCCCCAGACACTCTGAACCCTCTGCCCTCAATGCGAGAAGATACCTGGAATGGCCAAGAAATTTTGAAAGCAGCTGACAGGATTGTGTTGAATCAATATGCCCCAGTGGGGGTAATTATCAACAACGAACTGGAGATTTTGCAGTTTCGGGGACAGACTAGTTCCTATCTACAACCGCCACCTGGTAGACCCAGCTTTAACCTGCTGAAAATGGCTAAAGAAGAATTACGGATAGAACTACGCACCGCCGTCCACCAGGCTAAAAAGCAGAAGCTATCCGTGAGGAAGGAAGGCTTACAAATCAGAGAAGATCATCAAGTGAGGCTGGTGAAGATTGATGTGATTCCGTTCCAATCTGTGGCGGATACAGAACTGTACTTTATAGTGCTGTTTCAAGATATGCCCCCAGAAGTAGCTAGTGATGCTCGTACAGAAAATACTACTACTAGCGATGGACGCAATGTCAAATCTAGACGGGGCAAACAAGCGAGTTACGAGCAGGAAAACTCTCGGCTCAAACAGGAATTAGCAAATACTAAAGAATATTTGCAATCTATTATTGAGGAGCAGCAAGCCACTAATCAAGACCTGAGAGCAGCCAACGAAGAAATTCTCTCCAGTAACGAAGAACTGCAAAGCACTAATGAGGAATTGGAAACAGCCAAGGAAGAGATTCAGGCTACTAATGAAGAACTCTTCACAATTAACGCCGAACTACAACGACGGAACATTGAGTCCATTCAAATTAGTAACGATTTGCAAAATCTCCTGACTTGTATTAGTATTCCTATCCTCATGTTGGGTAGTGATCTGGCGATTCGGCGTTTTACTCCTGGAGCAGAGAGAATATTTAACTTGATTCCTACGGATGTGGGGCGACCGCTTAGTGATATTAAGCACAATTTAAATATTTCTGATTTAGAACCAAAAATTTTACAGGTAATTAGCACTCTTAATTATAAAACTCAGGAAGTTCAAGACGGAGAAGGGCATTGGTATGACCTAAGAATTAGACCATATCGGACAATAGACAACAAAATTGATGGTGCTGTGGTGATTTTGGTAGATATTGATGCTCTCAAAGAAAGTGCCAAGCAGCTGAGAGTATCCATAGATTATGCCCAAGCAATTGTGGATACAATGAGGGAGTCTCTAGTGGTTCTAGATAAAGACTTACGGGTGATCAGTGCCAATCAGTTTTTCTACGAAACATTCCAGACTATACCAGAAAATACAGAAAACTATCTCATCTATGAAATTGGTAATGGACAGTGGAATCTTCCCCTGTTGCGATCGCTCCTAGAAGATATTCTCCCCCAGCAAACCCAGGTTCAAGGTTTTGAGGTTGAGTGTAATTTTGAGGAAATCGGACACAAAATTATGCAGCTCAATGGCCGGAAAATGACTACACAAGAGAATCGAGAAATGATTCTTCTCTTGATTGAAGACATCACAGAACGAAAGCAATTGGAGGCAGAACGTACTCAACTTTTGGCTCAAGAAAAGTCAGCCCGGAATGCGGCTGAGGTAGCCAACAACGCCAAAGATGAGTTTTTATCAATTCTCTCCCACGAATTGCGAAACCCACTCAATGCTTTACTGGGTTGGTCGCATTTATTACAAAAGCATCAGCTTGATGAAGCAACTACTAATCAAGGTTTAGAAGCGATTGAGCGTAGCGCGCAGGCTCAAGCTCATCTGATTACAGATTTGCTCGACATTTCCCGCATTAGTTCTGGTAGGCTGCGTCTAGATGCTGAGACGATTGAGCTGATACCAATCATTGAATCTGCGATCGAGGTTGTCCGTCTCTCCGCAGAAGCCAAAAATATTCAACTTATCTCCAGGCTAGATCCTGCCTTTAGAAACATATTAGGTGATCCCACTCGCTTACAGCAGGTGATGTGGAATTTACTTTCTAATGCCATTAAATTCACCCCCCAAGGTGGCAGAATTGACATCACATTAGATTATACTGATCTTCATGCTCAGATCCAAGTTATTGATACAGGTAAAGGTATCAGTGCTGACTTTCTCCCCTATATTTTTGAGCGATTTCGTCAGGCTGATGGTAGCAGAACCCGCTCAAATCCTGGATTGGGATTGGGGCTATCGATTGTCCGCCATTTAGTAGAACTCCACGGCGGTACAATTGAAGCGGCAAGTCCAGGCGAAGGTCAAGGGGCAACTTTTACAATCACGCTACCTCTGCAAATTACCCAAGCAGAAATATCTGTACCGATTACACCAGTAGAAACTTCACTATCTAACCCCCCTATTTTATCTGTTGAGACATCTTATCTATCTACTGATGAAATTCCATCCTTAGAAGGTGTGCGGGTACTAATTGTAGATGACGAAACAGATATACGCCTGTTATTTAAAATAGTGCTGGAGGATTATGGCGCACAAGTAACAGAAGCGACATCAGCAAGGGATGCACTATCAAAGCTGACAGACAACCCTGGTAGTTACGATGTACTTTTATCTGACATTGGGCTACCACAGGAGGACGGTTATGCACTAATTCGTCAGGTGAGACAGTTGAGTGATGAAGCAACTAGAAAAATTCCCGCCGCCGCTCTCACCGCCTATGCTGGAAATGTGGAGTATGAAAAAGCTGTAGCCGCAGGATTCCAAACCCACCTTGCTAAACCTATTGAACCTCCTCAGTTGTTATCTGTGGTTGCTACTTTGGCTGGGAGAATTAGTAATTAAGAAAAACTTTAAAGAACCCCACCCCCAACCCCCTCCCCGCAAGCGGGGAGGGGGCTATTATTATATACGTCATGTGATTAGGAAACGCTATAAGAAACAAAATATCAAAATTAACGTTCTATTTAGGTAATAGCTATTAATAAAGTGAACAGTAGACCTCTTGCATAAATGCTGAATTTGTCATGTTGAGTGAAGCGAAACATCTCAAAGATTCTATATTTCATTCAGAATGACACATCTAATTTTCGGACTTTTGCCAGAGGTATAGTACATCTGCTCATAGTGGTGCAAGTGTTTGCGCTACTATGCTTGTACTTCATGGTGTTTTATTATTTTGAATGTTGTAGCTTTCTTCCCGTAGGGTATTGAAAATTATGCGTGTTTCTTCTACTGCAATTTTGACTTTAGCTACTTTGGCGGCTGGTAATGTTACTCAACAAGCCATAGCTGCACCTGTTACCGCCTCAAATCAGGTTACACCAGAGGAAAATTTAGTAGTTCCAGTAGTGGAAGAAACCCCCGCACCTCTCAACGCTGTGGCTGTACCGGAAACAGAGATGACTCCCCAATTTTCTCCATCTACAGTCATAGCTCAAAAACCTGTTGTTCTGCCTCCTACGTCTCCTGTTGTGAATCCACCAGCACCCAAGCCTACCACGACTGAAAGCGGTTTGGTTGTCACAGCTACTGATGTGCAGATAGTAGGCGCGACTCCTGAATTACAGCAAGTTATTCGCCAATTAATTAAAACTCAAACGGGAGGAGAAACCAGCGAAAGCCAGTTACAAAGGGATGTCGCCGCAATTTTGCAGACTGGTTTATTTGTTAATGCTAACGTCAATACCCGCATTACCCCATCAGGGTTAAATGTAGTATATCAAGTGCAGCCAGTGGTAGTGCGATCGCTCCAACTCGAAGGAGCAAAAGCCCTGACTTATCAAGTCGCCCTCAAACCTTTTCAATCCCAAATCGGTAAACCCATTAGTCCCGAAGGGCTGAAAGCAGCCGTCCAACAAGTAAATAAATGGTACGCCGACAATGGTTATAACTTGGCGCGGGTGTTAACTATTAAACCTAGTAATCAAGGTATTCTCACGGTTAATGTGGCGGAAGGTTTAGTCAGTGATATCAAGTTTCGCTTTGTAAATGACGATGGTAAAACCGTTGATAATAATGGTAATCCCGTTTCTGGACGCACCAAACCAGATTTCTTAAAGCAACAACTCCAACTGAAACCCGGACAAGTTTTTAAAGAAAATACTGTCCAGCAAGATGTCCAAAATTTGTATCGCACTGGCTTATTTCAAAGTATCAATGTCGCCTTTGAAGGCGATGCTAGCAACCTAGATGTGATTTACGAACTCAAGGAAATTGGGGCGCGGGGGATTAACTTGGGTGGTAGTTACAACGGCGATACAGGATTAATTGGAACTCTGAACTATCAAGACCAAAATATTGGCGGTAGAAATGATATTTTAAACGTCAATGTCGGCTTAAGTCGCCGGGATTTGCAATTTGATAGTAAATTTATTAGCCCCTATCGCGCTACGAATCCTGACCGTTTAGGCTACACCGTGAACATCTTCCGCAGTCGAGAACTTTCGGAAACCTTTGATGATGAGATTAAGTTAGCTAATGACGATAAAGTCCGTGAAGGTAAGATTGGTGCATCTATCAGCTTACAACGACCGATTGATGATTGGGATGCGTCTTTAGGGTTTAATTATACTCGTACCAGCATTCGCGATCGCCAAGGCAATATTAACTCTACTGATATTCAAGGAAACCCCCTCTCTGCTAGTGGTGCTGGCGTTGATGACTTAGCTACCGTCTCTTTCACCGCCACCAAAGACCAACGGGATAACCTGATTAATCCTACCAAGGGTTCTGTATTGAGTTTGAGTACAGAGCAATCTGTCCCCATCGGTCAAGGTAACATTTCCATGAATCGCCTCACAGCCAATTATAAACAGTATGTTCCAGTGCAGCTATTTAACAGCCAACAACCCCAAGTATTTGCCTTTAATGTGCAAGCTGGTACTGTCTTAGGTGACTTACCACCCTATGAAACCTTTAACTTAGGGGGTTCTAATTCCGTGCGTGGTTACGACGCAGGGGATGTAGGTAGTGGTCGCAGCTATGTACTAGCCTCTGCTGAATATCGCTTTTCCGTCTTACCAATCGTAGGGGGAGTATTGTTTGCTGACTTCGCCTCAGACTTAGGTTCTGGTGACACCGTTCTCGGAGACCCCGCAGGTGTACGCGGTAAACCCGGTTCTGGTTTTGGTTACGGTGCAGGAGTGCGAGTAGATTCCCCATTAGGTTTAATTCGCGCTGACTACGGCATTAGTGACCAAGGGGAAAGTAGAATACATTTAGGCATAGGTCAACGGTTTTAAAAGCAAGACGAGGCTTGAAAAAATAAATATATTTACTTCTTTTTCTGAGAGTGTGAATTTTGCTGTGATTGGCTATCTGCTCTGAGTTGTTGTCTGCCGTTGGTAATAACTCGTAACATATCTTTTAAGTCTTGCTCGATTCCTTCCAAGACATGATCAGCATATTCATCAGCACCACCTTCAATTTCTTGAGCTTGAGCGATCGCTATTTGTCGCATTTGTTCCAACTCTTCTTGACAAGCAAGCCGCTTCAATTCTATCTCATTGAGAGTATCCTTCATCATCGCCTCACACTCTTGCTGCACTTGTCGGCGCAGTTGTTCAGCTTGATGTTCCGCCTCCCTGATAATATCGCTCTCCGCTAGAATTTGCGCTCTTTTGGCTTGGGCAGCATCAACAAGTTGCTGTCCATATTCTTCTGCTTCTAGGAGAATTTCATCTTTTTGTTCTAGAATGGCGGCGGCTTCCTGAAACACTGACGGTAAGGAAACCCTGATGTAATCTAACTGTTCTAATAATTTTTCTTCATCTACTAGTGTCCGTCCCGTTAGGGGGATGCGGAAACTAGTAAGCATAATTTCTTCTAGACGATTAAGTTCTTCCTGAATATCTAAGCTTCCTGCTTGGGGAATTTCTCCGGGGGAGATTCCGTTGACGTACTCTGGGGGATAGCTTCCGTTGCGATTGGGTTCGCTATTGGATACTTGTGGTTGTAGCATTTGTATATATCTAGGGCAATGAGGGGAGGGACAAGATGATCGACTGAACCACCAAACCTTGCAATCTCTTTTACCACACTACTACTTAAAAAACTATACTCATTTGATGTTGCTAAAAAAACTGTCTCGATTTGGGTTGAAAGCGTTTTATTAGTATGTGCCATCTGTAGTTCTACTTCAAAGTCAGAAATAGCCCGTAGACCTCGTAATATAACTTGTGCTTTTCGTTGCTGGGCATAATTGACAGTTAAACCATCAAAACTATCTACTTTCACATTAGATAGATGTTTTGTCGCCAAACCAATCTGTTCTAGGCGTTGCGGTACGCTAAAAAGTGGTACTTTATTTGGGTTTCGCAATACAGCAACAATCACCTCATCAAACAACCGACTACCACGTTGAATAATATCGAGGTGTCCTAAAGTAATGGGGTCGAAGCTACCGGGATAAATAGCAATCACAATAAATCACGATATTTAATGTATCAAAGTTACTGAGGAGATTATATCGAAATTAGGTTACAGGTTACAGGTGACAGGTGATTAAGGACTGGGGACAAAGGATACAAGGGATACAAGGAAGTAAAAAGGTAGACAAAAAGAATCTTTTGCCCCAATACCCAAGACCCAATCCCCAGTTATTTAATTTTGAATTTTGAATTTTGAATTTTGAATTGATTTGTCCCCAATACCCAATCACTAATTACTATTTAGGAAATTTTACATGGTACTGGATCTTTCTATTTTGCCTTTGGCGTTTTTATTCACTTCCCCCGGCCCTATTCTGGTGGAAATCGGCCCAATTACTATTCGCTGGTATGGCTTATTAATCGCCTCTGCTGTCTTAATCGGTGTTAGTCTTTCCCAGTATTTAGCAAAACGCCGTCATGTTAATCCAGAGTTGCTGAGTGATTTGTCAATTTGGCTGGTAATTGCAGCCATTCCCGCAGCCCGAATTTATTATGTTTTATTTGAATGGTCAGAATATGCCCAAAATCCAGGCAGGATTATTGCGATTTGGCAAGGAGGTATTGCCATTCATGGGGCAATTATTGGCGGTACTTTGGCTGCACTGATGTTTGCCAAGCTTAAACGGGTTTCTTTTTGGCAATTAGCTGATTTAATCGCACCTTCGCTGATTTTAGGACAGGCGATCGGGCGTTGGGGTAATTTCTTCAATTCTGAAGCTTTTGGTCGTCCTACCAATTTACCTTGGAAATTGTACATTCCACCCGAAAGCCGCCCCCCAGTTTTAGCCAGTTATGAATATTTTCATCCCACTTTCCTCTACGAATCTGTGTGGAATTTAATGGTGTTTGCGCTGCTTATAACTTTATTCTTTCGCGGTTTATCGGGTAAGCCACGCTTGCGGGTAGGTACTTTATTTATGCTTTACCTGGTAGCTTACAGCCTAGGACGTTTTTGGATTGAGGGACTTCGCACTGATAGTTTGATGTTGGGGCCATTACGAATTGCACAAGTGGTCAGCCTCACTGGTATATCCTTGGGATTAGCTGGTTTAGCGTGGCTGTATCTCCGTAAACGCCCTTTACCTGACGTGGTTTCTCCCGTTAAGGAGGAGTAGGGAGGTTGAGCAGGGGACAGGGGACAGGGGACAGGGGACAGGGGACAGGTGACAGGTGACAGGGGACAGGTGACAGGGGACAGGTGACAGGGGACAGGTGACAGGGGACAGAGGGCAAGAAAGCAGGGGGAGAAAAACACAATTCCCAATTCCCAATTCCCAATTCCCAATTCCCAATCCCCAATCCCCAATCCCCAATTCCCAATCCCCAAAAATAAAAAATGCCCCAGAGTTTTGTTTTCTCCAGGGCTTAACCAGGGTGCATCTACCATTACTCTCTACTACTCCTATAGGGTTAATCCGGAAAGATACTGAGCAAATTCTCAAAAAATTTTTTGAGCTTGGATTGTCTACTGGGAATTACTTAGATTTTATGGAAATTCAAGTATGAAAGCTAATCAAAATATCTTAGAACCGAAAGTTTATATTGTGGGAGCAGGCCCTGGAGATCCAGATTTACTAACGCTGAAAGGTCAAAAACTGCTTGCTGTTGCGGATGTGATTTTATTCGCTGATTCCCTAATTCCTGAACAGCTCTTGCAATTTTGTCGGGAAGATGCGGAAATTATTCGCACTGCTAATAAAACTTTGGAAGAAATTTTACCTCTAATGATCGAACGGGTGCGATCGCAACAAAAATCTGTGGTACGCTTGCAATCAGGTGATCCTAGCCTCTACAGTGCTATACATGAGCAAATACAGCTTCTGGCTGAGGCAAATATTCCCTTTGAAGTCATCCCTGGTATTAGTGCTTTCCAAGCCGCAGCCGCTAAACTCAATGTAGAGTTGACTGTCCCAGGTTTAGTGCAAACGATTATCTTGACACGCATTAGCGGGCGTACAGAAGTCCCAGCCAGAGAAGAGTTAGCCTCTTTAGCAGCCCATAAAGCTAGTTTATGTTTATATCTGAGTGCGCGTCATGTAGAAAATGCCCAAGCTAAATTACTAGAACACTATCCAGCAGATACCCCCGTAGCTATTTGCTTCCGCATCGGCTGGCCAGATGAAAAAATTAGGGTTGTACCTCTGACCCAAATGGCAGACTGTACTCAGCAAGAAAATTTGATGCGGACAACGCTATATGTGATTAGTCCAGCATTATCGTCAACAAATGGGCGATCGCGGTTATATGATCCTAAGTATAGTCGTTTATTCCGTCAGGTTGGGAGATAGGTATAGGGACTATTGATTTCTTGCACCAGCAACTTAGGTTAATATTAAATTTTGAATTTTGAATTGATCATATGCCTTTAATTAAAGTCCAAACTTCTGCATCTGCACCGCAAAAAGCTGAAATTGAGGCTATGTTGAAAAGCCTGTCAGCTAAGTTAGCCAAGCATTTAGGTAAGCCGGAATCTTATGTCATGACTGCATTTGAAGCGGAAATGCCTATGACTTTTGCTGGTACTACAGAACCAGTTTGTTATATAGAGATTAAGAGTATTGGCACAATGGAGCTCAATCAAACTGAGGCGATGAGTCAAGATTTTTGCCAACAGATTAATCAAACTCTCGGAGTGTCGCAAAATCGCATTTACATTGAGTTTGCTGATGCTAAGGGTGCAATGTGGGGCTGGAACGGCTCAACGTTTGGTTAGGTCTGAATTGGCACTATTGATGATGAGGCGATCTCACCCAGTATCAATATATATTCACCAGACACCTCGCGCCGTGGAAGCCCCTAAATTCATGTATGGGGGTAAGGCGCACTTCGACAAGCTCAGTGACTACCAAATTGAGTTGAAAGTTGTACGATAGAGATTCAGCTTCAACTTGTGATTTTTTATGTCTGCTACGCCTCTTGTTTACCCAGTTAACTCAACCATCTCAGAAACAACAACTTTGCCGCCCTTACTCGGTGCTTCGGTGACGGAGTTAACTGCTTGGGTACAGCAGCAGGGACAACCTGCTTACAGAGGGAAGCAACTCCACGATTGGATATATCACAAAGGAGTGCGATCGCTAGCTGATATTTCTGCGTTTCCTAAGCAATGGCGAGCAGATGTTGCAGATATCCCCATCGGGCGTTCTCAGATTCATTACCGATCTGTTGCACCAGATAGCACAGTAAAGTACCTTCTGCAACTATCCGATGGGCAGATTGTGGAAACAGTGGGGATTCCGACAGATAAGCGTTTAACTGTTTGTGTATCTACTCAGGTGGGTTGTCCAATGGCGTGTGATTTCTGCGCTACTGGGAAAGGTGGCTACAAACGTAATTTGGGCAGACATGAAATTGTTGATCAAGTATTAACTGTGCAAGAAGATTTTCAGCAACGGGTGAGTCATGTGGTATTTATGGGCATGGGTGAACCGTTGTTAAATACAGAGAATGTTTTAGGGGCAATTAAATCTTTAAATCAAGATGTAGGGATTGGACAGCGATCGCTAACTTTATCTACTGTAGGAATCCGCGATCGCATCCGGGAGTTAGCCGAACATCATTTACAAGTTACCCTGGCGGTGAGTCTGCACGCCCCCAACCAAGCACTACGCGAACAACTTATCCCCAGTGCGCGTTCCTATCCCATCGAAGATTTAATGGCTGAATGTCGGGAATATGTAGAAATTACTGGCAGACGTGTAAGTTTTGAATATATCTTGCTGGCTGGTGTGAACGATTTACCAGAACACGCCTTACAACTAGCCAAGCGTCTGCGGGGATTTCAATGTCATGTCAACTTGATTCCTTACAATCCTATTCAGGAAGTTGAGTACAAACGCCCTAAGAGCGATCGCATTCAAGCTTTTGTCACAGTTCTGCAACAGCAAAAAATCGCTGTTAGCGTCCGCTATTCCCGTGGTTTAGAAGCTGATGCGGCCTGTGGACAACTAAGAACAAGTAAGTCGTAATTACGCAAAAATACTTGCGTTGCCAGTTTGTCGATCGTGGCGAAGTTTGGTAAATAAAAGATAGCTTAAATAGTTAGCTTTTGTCCCATACTTAACACCAAGCATTGTGAGTGCTAAACGTTTGCCAGAAACTACCGCCCATGTCAAAATCACCCGCCAATCCTGGCAACACGGCTTCCTAGAAGGTGAAGTGAGTGCAGGGGATTTTGAGTGGTATTTCCAATGGAATTTTCGCCTGGGGGAACTTTCCGTGAAGCCTTCCCAGGGTCGGGCTTTAATCAAAGAACCTCTGGGAAGGTTCTTGGAACAGCAAGATTATCAGCTAGAACCAGGCGGAGACTATGCGTTTACGATTCGCGCAAAATTATGAAGAGTGCTGAGTTCCAAGTTCTGTTAGCGGTAGCGCAGCGTTTAGTCGGTGCTGAGTTTAAAGACCGCCTACAACTGGGCGTGGCTTTATACCATAGTGCGAAATTACTGAGTAATCTTCTTGTTACTCAGCACTCAGCACTCAGCACTCAGCACTCAGCACTCAGCACTCAGCACTCAGCACTCAGCACTCAGCAGATTAACTGTTAACTGATTCAGTTAGGCGGCTTAAATATCTTTCGATTAAGAGAATAGCCACAATGTCATCTATAGGCCGTGGTGGCTGGCGCATTCCCTGTGGAAGTAGCTTTGTCAGTCCTTTGGGCGGATACATCTGCCAATAGCGATCGCGTGCTTCTAAGGTACTATAACGCTCGTCTACTAACACAATATTTAATGGTTCGGCTAATTCTTGTTGCAATTGCTGTTTCCAACGTTTGGCTGTAGTTTGATTACCCATCACCAACAAGGAAACGGGAAACCTTTGACGTAGGTTATTAATGGTAGCGATCGCCTCATCTGAAAGCACTACTTGGTGATAATACAATTGTCGGTCTAATCCCATCAAGGCTACACCACATTTATCTTTACCGGGATCGAAACCTAAAATGACTGGTTGTGTTGGGGAAAATTCACTAAAAGCCATAATAAATTTTTATTAAGTGCTTAAAACCACTTTGCCGTTTTGAATTGCTACTAGTCTTACTCTCAAAGGGCCAGCCGTGTAAGTGTCTTCTGCTGCTACTGCTTTAATGTCTACAGGTTGCTGGAACTGTCTCAACAAGGCCACAAAGCGAATAAACGTACCATCAATTTGTACACCTTCGACAATACCCGCATTTCTAGCACGAAATTGGGATGCTGAAATTAATAAATCCAATCTTTGCCTTAACTGATATGAGGTCATAGTTTTAGAATCGGCGGTAGTTGTCGCCAGTACCTCACCTTCAGAAAAGACTAAGACGTTTCTAGCTGTATCAGCGAAAAATTCTATCTGTTTTTCCCCCCTCACATAATTGCCAGCCGAGAAAATTCTCACTACGTATTCTCGACCGTCACTAATTTGTTTTATCAGCTGCTCAACCCTGTCTGGAGTCACACGCAGTAGTTGTGTATTAGCAGCAGTTCCAGGTTCAGCTAATTCGATGCTAGCATTACGATTGGCTTCTTGCAGTAGTTGTACAATTACTTGCTGGGCAGTAGTTGACTGATTAACACGCACTACAGCCGCCGCAATAACTTGACCTCGAACTAAGGCTAATTTACCTAAGCGTAAGTCCCGATATGACTGGTAATATTTTTCCAGTCTTGCTACTTCCTGTTCTAGATAGTCCTGTTGTTTTTCCAATTCTTTGAGAAGAGATTCCCGTTTGGCTATGACCTTTTCTCTCTCGATAATCTCTAGATTGCGATTTTGGATGAGTTTATCTAGTTGAGAAATTTTTTGATCGCGCTGTTCTATGGCTTGTTGACGGTTACTCAGTTCTTGATCGCGCTGTTCTATCGCAGTTTGGCGTTTAGCTATTTCGCGATCGCGTTCGGCAATTGCTTTTTGAGCTTCAACATACAGCCGTCTACGTTCTGCTTCCAGCTTGGTGACAGCTATTTGTAGTGCTTTCCTTTGATTGTAAACACTTTGGAGTTCAGCTATGGCTTTTTGATACTGATTCTGGGTGCGCTGAAGTTTAGTTTGGGTTTGAGCTAAATCTTGCTGCGCTGTAAATTTTTCTTTTTTGGTGGTTTCTAATTCTTGATTGGCTTGGTTGCGTTCAGCCTCTACCTGACTTTTTTGCTCTTCAGCCACTTTGAGCTGTTCTCGTTTTTGTCTGAGGTCTTTTTGAATATCTTCTAACTCAAATACCCCTTTCCGCAAGCCTTCATCAGCCAAAAACAGGATAGCTAGGGTAGTGGCTGCTGTCAATACACCACTAAAAATAGTTACCACTACAGCCGTGTTTTTGGGGCGAAGCTTAAAGAGAGAGAGGCGTGCTTTGCCAACTCTTGTGCCGATGCGATCGCCAGCAGTGGCAATTACGCCTCCCAAAATTAAAATTGCTGCGATGAGGATGTAGCCGGTGGTCATCTTCAGCTACCGAAATGTTTCCAGATACAGCCTACTACTTTCAGTCATTGTCTGTGGAGTTTGGGGGGGTTGGTAATAGCTGAAATTACTCAAGATTTTAGATTTAATGCCAACTATTGAGTGTTATCTAAAGAAATATAACACGCTCCACCTCCCCTGACTCCAATGGATTTTATGTGAACTGTCTGCTGAGAGTCACAGGTTTATGCACGGTAATCTTCTTTTTGTGGATCGAAATCATCTTTTTCTCACGCAGATCCCCTAATAATCTGGTGACTGTCACGCGAGTCGAACCAATTGCTTCTGCGATCGCTTGATGAGATAACTTCAAATCAATTGTGATCCCATCTGCACAAGGAACGCCAAAATCACGGCAGAGAATCAGCAGAAAACTGATTAACCTAGAACCCATATCTCGGTGCGCTAAGGTTTCAATCATCATCTCTGTTTGTAAAATCCGCGAAGATAAACCCCGCAGCATCAACATTGATAATTCTGGATTCTCCTTGAGTGCTTGCTCAACTTGTTCAATTGGTGCAGACAGCAATTCTACCGGGGTAAATGCCACCGCATGGTAAAACCGATCAGATTTATTGCCTGTCAATAAAGACAGGACTCCAAAAACGCTATTTTCCCGCAATAGTGCAACTGTAATTTCTTCTCCTGCCTCGTACACCCTGGAAAGTTTTACTGCGCCTTTCAAAAGAAAATAAACTCGTTCGGCAGGATCGCCTGGAAAAAAGATCGTTTTATTTCGTTCAAACGTTTCGACAACTGGTGGAAAAGCTCCAGTTGCCATCTGGCGAAAAACATTTGCTAGGGCCTTATCTTGTGTCACGATCATCTCCCTTCCCCTACCCAATGCCGGAATAACAAAAAAGTGAAAACTAATTACCTAAGAATACACCTGAAAAATCAATAAAGCACCGTTAACCTTGCTGTACTTTACTATACTTAAACCCATAACTTCATAGTTATTTGTTTATAATGATACCTAATTTCTGCTATTTTTAGCTAGCAGTTCTTGATAGATACTTCTGCTTGCTATAACCATCAGGTTTTTTCTCTAAAAACTTAAGTAATCTTGAGAATTTCTTAAGGAATAATATGTATTTTAAATCAAAAAAACACATTTACTAATTATTATTTTTGCCAATCATGTATAAAACAAATACAAACGTGCCTCAGATTCTAGTATGCTCATGAAGGCAGGAGGCAGGAGGCAGGAGGCAAGAGGTAAAAGGTAAAAAAAATAAGACCTAATCCGCCGTTCCTCATCCCCAGTCACCAGTCACCAGTCCCCAGTCCCTAGCCTCTATTTTCATAAATCGCTTACATCAAGGGTTTCTATGCTGAATCTGAATGGAAAAAAACGCTCTGGTAACAGGTATTGCCAATAACCGCTCGATTGCTTGGGGGATTGCCCAACAACTACACGCCGCAGGAGCGAATCTCGGCATTACCTATCTACCAGATGAAAGGGGCAAAATGGAAAAGAAAGTTGCTGAACTAGTAGAACCTCTCAACCCCAGTTTATTTGTTCCCTGTAATGTTCAAAACGATGAACAGATTCAATCTACCTTTGAGACAATCCGTGATAAGTGGGGCAGACTAGATATTCTGATTCATTGTTTGGCCTTTGCTAACAAAGATGATTTAACTGGAGATTTTAGCCAAACTTCTCGTTCTGGCTTTGCTACAGCTTTAGATATTAGTACCTATTCACTCGTGCAGTTAAGTGGTGCAGCCAAACCTTTAATGACAGAGGGAGGAAGTATCATTACCCTGACATATTTGGGTGGTGTGAGGGCAATTCCCAACTACAATGTTATGGGTGTAGCTAAGGCAGGATTAGAAGCTAGTGTGCGTTATTTAGCATCTGAACTCGGCCCTCAAAACATTCGCGTTAATGCCATCTCTGCCGGGCCTATCCGCACCTTAGCATCTAGTGCCGTTGGTGGCATCTTAGATATGATTCATCATGTCGAAGCAGTCGCTCCTTTACGTCGTACCGTTACTCAGACAGAAGTAGGTAACACGGCTGCTTTCTTAGCTAGCGATTTAGCAAGCGGGATTACAGGACAAGTCCTGTACGTGGATTCAGGATATGAAATCATGGGAATGTGAACCTATACTCAGGTCAGTGTGAGCCTTCTTGCTGTTTCACGTAATACGATTTAGAAATGGGGCAATTCAATGAGTGGATTTTGGATTTTAGATTTTGGATTGGGTTTCAATCTAAAATCCCCAGTCCCCAGTCCCCAGTCCCCAATCCCCAATCCCCAATCCCCAATCCCCAATCCCCAACCTCTATGCAAATCAGCGATTATCCCCAAGTTAATTTCTCCTCAGCCTCTCGCATTGCCTCAGTACATCGCACTACTGGTGAAACTGATGTGCAAGTTACCATTAACCTAGATGGCAGTGGCATTTGCAAAGCTGCCACAGGGATTCCGTTTTTGGATCATATGTTGCATCAGATTTCCTCCCACGGCTTGATTGATTTGGATGTCAAAGCCACAGGCGACTGGGAAATTGACGACCACCACACTAACGAAGATGTGGGTATTACCCTAGGCCAAGCTTTCCATCAGGCATTAGGCGACAGAAAAGGTATTGTCCGCTTTGGTAATTTTTTAGCCCCTTTAGATGAAGCTTTAGTACAGGTTGCGCTGGACTTTTCTGGTCGCCCTCACCTCAGCTATGGTTTAACAATTCCTACCGAACGAGTGGGGACTTATGACACGCAATTAGTACGGGAATTTTTTGTGGCGTTAGTCAACCATAGTCAAATGACGTTACACATTCGCCAGTTAGACGGGATAAATTCCCATCACATCATAGAAGCCACGTTTAAAGCATTCGCTAGGGCTGCACGCATGGCAGTAGAAGTCGATCTTCGTCGCGCTGGGACTATTCCTAGTTCTAAGGGAGTGCTTTGATTCAGAAAAGGGGAGGGTTATCAAGCAACAAGCTTCCCTTCTCAGGAATATTGATTGTGAATTTTGCTCAAGCGATCGCTGCGCTGATTTTTGGTTATTGGGTGGGGTGCAACAGTGCAGCTAGCTTGCGAGGTGTTAGCTTTGCTTGCGTGTAACCACCAAAGTAAAAAATCAAATGTTAAATTTTTTGACTTTGTAGACAAATACCTCTACCGGACACGCAGCGACATTAAATTTCATCCAAACTCCACTCAGAATTTGAGAAATTATTTGATATTTTCATCATAATTGGCGATATTATGCCCTAAAATCGCATTAATTAGCAGTGCTATTTAGCTAGATAAAGCTTCAACATTCAGCAAAAATTAGGGCAATAAAAATGGAAAGTTTTGGTATTCCTGGAGCTGCATTAACGCCTGTTTTATCTGCGATCGCCAAAGAAATTATAAAAAAAGCTCAAAGCAGATGGAATCCAACAGAATTAGAAAAGTCACTCAAAGCAGCGATAAAAGCGGCTCAAGACGAAGAAAAGAAGAGATTACAAAAAGGACTTTTTTCTTATTGTGATGACAAGAAAACTGCTGACTTCCTTGCTAAAGTATTTAAATGTTCAACCGTTAAGCAAGAATTAGAGAAACCGCTAACAGATAAATTTCCCGATATACCGAATCTGATTGCAGCATTTACACAGATCGCACAAGACCTAAAAATTAGTCTGAATGAAGTTGGTCTGAAACCTTGGTTATGGACATTTAGTAATACATACTTTCAAAAAAGTCCAGCTTACATACGCTATAAAACTACGAAAGAAAATTACTTCAACCAAATAAAAATACATTCAGAAAAAATACATTTTGCTGGAATTAAAGTTTCAGGAGAGGACAGGGATATTTCGGAACAGTTAGTAAAGATTTTTGTAATGCCTGATGTAATAAAAGAGGAGAATAACACCCAACCTATCATTACATCAAATGACGCATATATTGCAGCTAATACACTTTTAATTAATTCTCCTATCCAGCAGATGGTAATTTTGGGTGAACCGGGTTCAGGTAAAAGTACTTTAATGCAGTATTTTGCTCTTGATTTTGCCTCGAATGCAGAACATGATTTATTACCAATTTTAATTCAGATTCGTGATTTAGCAAAATATGTAGAAAATAATATTTTGTCATACTTGCAAGAGATAATTCCTAAAAAATACAACTTAACAGATATACCAAATGGATTTTTTGATTATTGGCTCAAGCAAGGAAAAGCCTTAATATTACTTGATGGTTTAGATGAAATTGCTGATGAAAATAAACGCCGTGAAGTTGTGAGACTTCTTTATTCTTTTATCAAAGATTCACAGTATGCTCAAAACCGGGTAATTATCACATCTCGTCCTGCCGAATATGAGCGATATTTCTTCAAAACTAATGAGTTTCCTCACTATATTATACAGCCCTTTGACGAACCAAAAATTAACTTATTTATCGATAAATGGCATAATAGCCGTTTTCCAGACCTTGTTGAATCAGATCGCTGGCAAACTAGCTTAAAAAATGTATTAAATAGCCAAGAACGCATTAAATTATTAGTACAAAATCCTCTACTATTAACGCTGGTTTGTTTAATTCATAGGTATGATGTGTATCGTCTACCCCAGAAACGTCACCATCTTTATGAAGCAGCAGTAAAAACCCTACTCATGAGTTGGGATATGAATAAAGCAGAACCTCTAGATCAAAGATTAATATATGTAAAACCTGACGACTTACAACGATTAATGGAACAACTGGCATATTGGATTCATAGTCAGAAAAGTCAAGCAGATATAAATAGTAGTACAATAGTTGAACGAAGAGAAATTGTTGATAAGTTAAGTCAAGACATTAAAAATCTAAGACAAATTGAACTTTACCAGGCTAAACAAGAAGCAGAAAAATTCATCAAATATATATCTGCTCGTTCTGGTTTGCTCAATGAACAGGGACAAGAATGCTACGCATTCGGGCATAAAACATTTCAGGAATATTTGTGCGCTCAAGAAATTGATTATCGTCGTCAAAATGATGATGATTTCGGTATTGTCTTAGAGCATATCAAAGACCATCTACACGATCCTCACTGGCGGGAAGTATTGTTACTGCTGATTGTGATTCAAAAACCTAAACCAATCGCTAAAGCAATTAAGTTTATTCTTGATCTAGACACAGATAAACCAGAATTGTATCATCATAATTTATTATTTGCGGCCAGTTGTCTAGCTGAAGATCCAAAGGATTTGAGGACTGTAGAGAACGAACCATCCTCGCAAATTTTGAGGGAATTGGCAAACCTAGAAATAAATCCTGATTTGGATGAAGAAATACGCTCACAAGTATTTTTAAGTTTTTGTAATCTTAGTCAAACACAGTTTGCAAAATCAGCACTACAAATTTTATCAGACAATGAAGCGAATATAGATGAGCAAAGAATGCAGCAGTATCTAAGTAAACTGTAAATATCAACAGTTTTAGGACTTACGCAAAATTAACGTAATTACGTCATTAGGAGTGATAACGACGTAATCCGCCTAAAACTCTGGGATTGCTTCCCTAAACTCTGTTCTGGTCGCAATAACGAATTTTGCTTGCGTAAGTAGAACGGCGTAAATAATTAAAGGTTTGTAATCAGGACTTTAGTCCTAAAATAAGGACTGAAGTCCTTACTACGAACTCGGTCACAATAACTTTATATTACTTAACATAGTTAGGTTTATTCCCACCGACTTACTTAAGTCCTGAGTTTAATACTGCTATAATGATTAGCCAGAATGCAGTCCATAATAGGTAAATAAGGGCAGCATGAGTACAAAAATATTTCAAGATGCTAAAGCAGAATACTGTATAAAACTAGCAAAGTGGTTTGATGATATTAAGTTTGCTGGGATTGCAGTAGCCGGACAAGAAGTAGATAAATATGCAAAATCTAGCCAGATTTTTGTGATGCCTGATGTAGTTGAGGAAATAAAATCTAGTCAAAAACATATAGATTATAAAATAGATACTTCTTTAGAGGAAGCTGATAACTTATCAAATAAGCGTCAGTTAGAATTAATCCGTGAGCAACGCCAACTAGTGCAATTAGAAAGCCAGACTGGAAAAAAGTTTTCTGCACAGCAGCTATTAAGTGAAAGCAATAATCGTAAATTAGTTTTGTTGGGCGCACCAGGGTCAGGTAAAACGACTTTGATGAGTTACTTTGCTGTCATGCTGGCTCAAAAAAAAACCAGAAAATCTGGGGCTAAAAGTAGATGTAGAGCTACTGCCCATTTTGGTTAAAATTCGTGAATTAGCTAGACAAGAAAACAGCAATATTTTAGAATATGTGAACCAGTTTGTCCAACGCAATCTATCTATAAAACAGCTACCACCTAATTTTTTTGAGTATTGGCTTGAAAATGGAAAAGCTTTAATTTTATTAGATGGTTTGGATGAAGTTTCAGATGCGATTCAACGGTATGAAATTGTCAAGCAGATTGAGAATTTTTTAGGAAGATTTTCTCAGAATATGGCAATTATTACCTCTCGTCCGGCTGGCTACAAACGGGACTTGTTCCACACAGAAGATTTTCCTCACTATCAACTGCAACCATTTGATGATGCCAAAATAGGAGAGTTTATTCAACGTTGGTACGATAGCCGCATTGTAGATTCACTAGAGGCGCAACGTCGCAAAGATAGCTTAAAAAAGGCAATTGCAGAGAGTGATCGGATTAAGTTGCTATCAAGAAATCCGTTACTCTTAACGATTATTGCTTTAATTCATCGCTACGAAGCTATTTTACCGAAAGAGCGTCATAAGCTTTATGAAAAAGCAGTAGAAACTTTATTAACTTCTTGGGATTCCAATAAAGAAATCAGCAATCATTTGACCTTTCAATATTTACTGCTTGATGATTTGCGACGGTTGCTAGAAAGGCTGGCTTACTGGATTCATACCCAAGGAAATACAGGAGATCAAGAAGGCGGTACGCTAATTGATAGAGATGAGTTAATCTCTCAATTAAGTAAACATATCGAAACACTAAAACAAATTGAAAATCATCAAGCTAAAAGAGAAGCAGAAATATTTGTAAAGTTTATCCGCGAGCGGACAGGTTTGCTCAATGAACAAGGACAAGATTGTTATGCCTTTGTGCATAAAACTTTTCAAGAATATCTTTGCACTCAAGAAATTATTTATCAGCGAGACAACGAAGATGATTTCGATATTGTTCTACAGCATATCAAAGACCATCTTCACGATCCTCATTGGCGAGAAGTGTTGCTGCTACTAATTGCTCAACAAAAACCTAAACCAACGGCCAAAGCAATTCGAGCAATTTTAAACCAGCACAGCGAATATGAGCAATGGCTGCACCGCGATTTATTTTTTGCTGGTAATTGCCTGGCTGAAAATCCTAAAGACTTAAAAGTTGCAGATAACCACTTAGCAGAAGAAATTTTACAACCTTTGGTAGAACTGGAAATCAGTAACTCACCACAAGTCAATTCTAAGATTAATTCAAAAGTTTTCCAAACTCTTTGCAGTCTGAATGAAACAGCCTTTGAAACTCAAGCATTGCAATTCTTAAAAAACAGAGAAAAACAAATAAATAAAGTACGACTTCAACAATATCGTGCCGCATTGGGAGAGAAAGAAGCCGCAATTCCTGGCTTAATTCAACTCATAGAACACCCAGATTCCTCTGTGCGTTATCGTGCGGCAGAAGCACTGGGTCAAATCGGTTCAGAAGCCGCAATTCCTGGCTTAATTCAACTCATAGAACACCCAGATTCCGATGTGCGTTATGGTGCGGCAGTAGCACTGGGTCAAATCGGTTCAGCAGCCGCAATTCCTGGCTTAATTCAACTCATAGAAGACCCAGATTCCGATGTGCGTTATGGTGCGGCAGTAGCACTGGGTCAAATCGGTTCAGCAGCCGCAATTCCTGGCTTAATTCAACTCATAGAAGACCCAGATTCCGATGTGCGTTATGGTGCGGCAGTAGCACTGGGTAAAATCGGTTCAGCAGCCGCAATTCCTGGCTTAATTCAACTCATAGAAGACCCAGATTCCGATGTGCGTTATGGTGCGGCAGTAGCACTGGGTAAAATCGGTTCAGCAGCCGCAATTCCTGGCTTAATTCAACTCATAGAACACCCAGATTCCGATGTGCGTTATGGTGCGGCAGTAGCACTGGGTCAAATCGGTTCAGCAGCCGCAATTCCTGGCTTAATTCAACTCATAGAACACCCAGATTCCTCTGTGCGTTATGGTGCGGCAGTAGCACTGGGTCAAATCGGTTCAGCAGCCGCAATTCCTGGCTTAATTCAACTCATAGAAGACCCAGATTCCGATGTGCGTTATGGTGCGGCAGTAGCACTGGGTAAAATCGGTTCAGCAGCCGCAATTCCTGGCTTAATTCAACTCATAGAAGACCCAGAATCCTCTGTGCGTTATGGTGCGGCAGAAGCACTGGGTCAAATCGGTTCAGCAGCCGCAATTCCTGGCTTAATTCAACTCATAGAACACCCAGATTCCGATGTGCGTTATGGTGCGGCAGTAGCACTGGGTCAAATCGGTTCAGCAGCCGCAATTCCTGGCTTAATTCAACTCATAGAACACCCAGATTCCTCTGTGCGTTCTCGTGCGGCAGTAGCACTGGGTAAAATCGGTTCAGCAGCCGCAATTCCTGGCTTAATTCAACTCATAGAAGACCCAGATTCCTCTGTGCGTTCTCGTGCGGCAGTAGCACTGGGTAAAATCGGTTCAGCAGCCGCAATTCCTGGCTTAATTCAACTCATAGAAGACCCAGATTCCGATGTGCGTTCTCGTTCTCTGTCCGTAGATGTGCTGGGTAAAATCGTTGCCGACTGGTAAACAACACGCTTAATGTATTTTTTTTTGACTGCGGTTTCTGTATCCTAGGATATTTAGGGCTTGGCGAAATTTGCAACAATTAACACACTTGTGACCGATCGCGGTTATCCTATTGGGTAACTTGTCACCAACGCTGTGTTAATTAAACTCAAATGAAGTCTGTTAAAGACACTGCTGATGCTCAACTGGCTACTATAGATACCCCGCCAGTAGTCATTACTTCTGATTTAAGAAAGGTCTATCGCACTGGCTTTTGGATGAATCAACAGATTGTCTCCCTCAAAGGCTGTTCTTTAACGGTTTATCAGGGGGAAACTTTTGGTTTACTGGGGCCTAATGGTGCAGGGAAGACAACCCTGTTAAAACTATTGCTGGGAATTATCCGGCCTACTGCTGGCAAAGGTTTATTGTTGGGTCAACCTTTAGGCGATCGCAACGTCAAGCAACGCATTGGCTATTTAAGTGAAAACCCTTACTTGTACGAGTATCTTACAGGCTGGGAGTTCTTACAGTTAGCCGCCGGATTATTCCAAATTCCCTCTAGTGTACAACGTCAACGCATTCCACACCTACTAGACTTAGTGGGTTTATCGGTAGCTGATGCACGCAAAAAACAGATGCGTCGCTACTCCAAAGGGATGTTACAACGTGTGGGTATGGCGCAGGCATTAATTAACGATCCAGACTTAATCTTTCTGGATGAGCCGATGTCTGGACTAGATCCCCTCGGACGCTACCGGATGCGGGAAATTATCTTGTCCCTCAAAGCCGCCGGGAAGACGATTTTTTTTAACAGCCATATTCTCAGTGAAGTAGAACAAATTTGCGATCGCATCGCTATTCTTTCTCAAGGCGAATTAATCTGTATCGGTTCTCTAGGGGAACTATTAGGCAGAGATGAAATATATCATGTCAAAGGTGAAGGGGGTGATTTGGCAATCCTCAAAAAATGGCTACCGAGTATAGTATTTGAGCCTGATGGTTCTTGGCACGGGACATTACAAGCAGATTACTATGACTTTCTAGGTAGTTTGCGCTTAATGGGTGGAAAAGTAATTTCAATACACCTATCGCGGCAATCTTTAGAAGAGTTTTTTATCCAACAGATTAGTGAACTAAATCACGTTGTTAATTAGTACAACAGGGTGAACATTTAAGATACAATCTTCAATAGCTAAAAATCCGCGAAATCAAGGTTTATTATTTTGCTTGCTTGTACTAATATGCTGTATGTTTATTTTCCAGGGTCATTAAAATGTATGACTTTAGATAGGTTTACAAGTTACTGATTAAGAATATGATATTTTTCACTTTATTGTGCATTTATTGACACAAAAATATGTGCCAATCATGCCTAATAATGTTGCTTGAGAATTAGAAAATATAGTGTTTTTAGCTACCTTTTTTAAAACTCCATAAAATCAGGCAACACTATAAATAAACTATAGTATTTCTAGCAGTTATTCTTGCAACTAAGTTTACTAAAAATTCAAACATATTTTCCGGAAAAGATAACTTTTTAAGGAAAATAAGATTGTCGGGAAACCTAAATACTTAAGTATAGTCAAGATTAAAATGTTTAGACAATACTTTATCACTTGTAGTCTCAGAGTCTAAGGTAAATATGGTTAACACAGGTTCGCTGAAATTTCTAACCCAGCCAGCTGTGGGTGCAGCTTTATTAACAGCTGTTCATCTCATTCTGCCGTCTGCTAGTTTAGCTCAGGGACAATCAGTATCTCCTAATTCACAAACAGTACCTGCAACTAGAGCGCAAGTATTTCCTAATTCCCAACCCGTATCTCCACAAATCCAACAACCAGATACCAGGTATCTATTAGGAGGCGGAGACCTCATCCGTGTAAATGTCTTTGAAGTACCCGAATATACGGGTGAATACCAAATTCCTCCAGGTGGAGCTATTAACCTACCTTTAATTGGTAGTGTTTCTGTTCAGGGATTTACCACTGAACAAGCAGCTGATATCATCACCGAAAAATATCGCAAGTTTTTGAAACGTCCCCAGATTTCTATCAATCTTTTATCTCCACGTCCTATTAATATTCTCGTGGCCGGAGAAGTCACCCGTCCAGGTTCTTACACCTTGAGTTTGGCAGGAGGTGCAGGTAACAATCCGGGGGTACAATACCCAACTGTATTAGCTGCATTGACAACAGCGCAAGGAGTCACCTTAGCAGCAGATGTGACTCAAGTTCAGCTCAAGCGCAAAACAGGAAATTCTACTGAGCAACTTGTGACTCTCAATCTCAAACAACTGATAGAAACAGGTAATACAGCCCAAGATATTACCTTAAGAGATGGTGATGTTATAGTTGTGCCAACAGCAACCTCTTTTAATGTTGCAGAAGCACGCAATTTATTTGCTGCTAACTTTGCGGCTAGTCAAACCGCACCGCGCACAGTTGCTGTGATTGGTGAAGTATATCGCCCCGGTTCTTACCTTGTCTCGGCAGGTTCAACAGATGCACAGAATGGTGGCGCAGCAGGCTCTGGTTTGCCTAATCTGACACGAGCAATTCAATTAGCTGGTGGGATCACATCTCAAGCGGATATTCGTAATATCAAGCTACGCCGACCCACAAGAACCGGTAAAGAACAAACTGTAGATATTAATCTTTGGCAATTGTTACAAACTGGGGATATCAATCAAGACATAATTGTCCAAGATGGAGATACGATAGTTATTCCCACCGCTACCGAGATTAGTCCAGCAGAAGCTACTCAATTAGCTACTACTACTTTATCTCCATCCAGAATTCAAGTTGGGGTGGTAGGTGAAGTTAAGCAACCAGGAGCAGTACAATTGCAACCCAATAGCTCCTTAAATCAAGCATTACTAGCAGCCGGTGGGTTCAATGATGCTAGAGCGAGTAAGGGGAGTGTAGAGTTGATTCGCCTCAACGCTAATGGTTCAGTTACTAAGCGTAATGTAAAAGTTGACTTCAAACAAGGAATTAATGAGGAAACT
This sequence comes from Nostoc sp. UHCC 0870, assembly GCF_022063185.1. NCBI lineage: Bacteria > Bacillati > Cyanobacteriota > Cyanophyceae > Nostocales > Nostocaceae > Nostoc > Nostoc sp. UHCC 0870. The sequence goes on from NZ_CP091913.1 coordinate 3,547,287, forward strand.
AATCCCATCCTCCGCAACAATGATGTTGTCGTAGTTAACCGCTCTGGTATAGCTAGAACTGGTGATGGTCTCAATATTTTAGCGGGGCCTCTAGGTATTATCCTTAATCTTGGCAGATTGTTCGGTTTGTAACTTTACTTCAGCAATTGGGGACGGAAGTTAATTCTTTTCGTCCCCAATTTTGTATGGGTATAATTTTTGTATATTTTATTGA